>DUQK01000056.1 GCA_012837835.1 Christensenellaceae bacterium
AAGGATTCGTGCCCTGGGCGGAAATAGAACACCTTGCCACGTCCACGTTTGTATGTAAAGCCGGATCTAAACACCTCTCCCCCTTCAAACCAGCTTATGAATATAAGTTCATCGGGGTTGGGTATGATGAATGTTTCTCCGTACATTTCCTCGTGCTCTAATTCTATTCTATCTGGCAAGCCCTCTACTATGGGGTGGCTTGGGTCTACAACCCACAGTATCTCCTTTTCGCCTGCTTCGCGCCACCTTAGAAGGTGAGAATCCGTTCCGCATAGCTTACGCATTATTTTGCTTGCATGACCGGAATGCAGCACTATTAGACCCATACCGTCAAGCACGCGCCTGTGAACCTTATCCACAACGCTGTCCTCCACCCTGTCATGCGCCATATGACCCCACCATATAAGCACATCAGTGTTGTTCAGAACTTCATCTGTTAAGCCATGCTGAGGTTCTTCCAGCGTTGCGGTTTTGATATCCTCAAAACCAGCTTCCTTAAGGAAATCGGCTATGCAGCCGTGTATGCCTTTAGGATATATCTCTCTTATCTCTTCAAACATGGTTTCATGCAAGAATTCGTTCCACACAGTTACTCTTATGTTTTTCATACTATCCTCCTTTTTTAATTTTCCGTTACGGTTTCTTTGCTCCTGTCCTGCCTAGGTTTTACCCTTCGGGCAACAAGTATACTTATTTCGTACAGCACAAGCATTGGAAATGCCATAAGTACTTGCGACACCACATCAGGCGGGGTAAGTATTGCAGCTACTACAAATATCGCAAACACTACGAATTTTCGCGCCTTTACAAGCCCCTCACCGGTTGTTATGCCAAGGCTGGTAGTCATGTATATTATTACAGGCACCTGAAAGGCTATGCCAAACGGCAATGCAAAACTGAACAAATAGCCTACATAATTATCTATAGAAAGCATAGGCGTTGCCAGCCCTTCTCCTGCTACAAGGAAAAAATCCAGTGCAAGAGAATATACTACCGCATAGCAGAATATTATTCCAAGGCAAAAAAGCAGCAGTATAACAAGCATTAGAGTGCTGAAGCGTTTGCGCTCACTCGGATACAGCGCCGGTTTTATAAAGCCCCAAAACTTATGCAGCACATAGGGACTTGCGAGCACTATACCGGCTATAAGGCTTACTTTAAGCTTTGTTAAAAGCGCCTCTGAAACTGCGGTATATATTATCTGTATACCTCTTTGCCTAATAGGCTCCGATAAAAAATCCACCAGCCTATCGCCAAAGAAATAAAAACAGAATATAAATGCCACCAATATGCCTATTGCACTTGAAATAATAACCTTGCGTAATGCAGCTATATGCTGCATTATTGGCTGTTTTTCCTCTTGCGTATTTGCCTTTGGCGCCATGGGCTATTTATCGTCTTCCTTTTCTTCTTTATCGTCCGCTTTATCACCGTCGGGGCTTAATTCATTCTTAAAGTCCTTAATGCTTTTCCCTAGCGCTTTTCCAACGCCTTCAAGCTTTTTACCTCCAAACAGCACAAGTGCCAGCAGCAGTATTAGTACGATTTCCCAAATGCCAAGTCTCATTTGTTTCCTCCTTTAGCCTAGTAAGGCTTATTTGTTTTAATTAGGCTCTTTACCATCAGAAGAGGCTATTTTCTCTTCTATGTCTATGTTCTCAGACTCTATATTGTTTTTAATATTCTCTGCAAAGGCTTCTGTTTCTTTCTGAGTTGCATCAAGAGATTTTTTAATGTCCTCAAAATCCTTTTTAAGGTTAAGATTATCAAATTCTTTCTCTATGGACTTTTGGGCAGCTTTAATATCCTTATTAATATCTATGTCGTCAGCAATACTTTTAACATCCTCAGTTACCTCGGTAACTTCTTTTACTATATCATCCCAGCCGCTTTCTGACTTAACCTGTCTTAAAAATTTCTGCGCCTTTACCATAAATCTTTTAATACCCCTTGCAACCTTAGGAAGATCCTCCGGTCCTACCACAAAAAAGGCAACAAGAAATATGAGCAAAAGTTCACCTGCGCCTATATTGAACATAGAGCCTCCTTTCAAGGGGAATTATTATGCCCTGTAATTATAACATGTTTTTGCAATTAACAACAGCCCAAATAAATTGCACCGCTTGCGTTAGGTAGATAATTCAAACATTTGTGACACAGACCCTTTGGGTAATTTTATCCCTTATAAGCTATTGGCTTATAGCCATTTTTCCTGATGTCTTAATCTAAGTCTATATAGCGTAACATACCTTGATTAAAACCGAGAAGAAAATATCCTTCCTATGCAAATGGTAAAACCACAAATCCACTAAACAAGGCATTACATTTAAGAACTCCTTCCTTTTACAAAGAGCGTATATGTATATAGCATACTTGGTGATATAATAAACAGCTTAAAATAAAGGCAATTCACAATAACTATCCTTATTTATAGCTGAATTTTAATGCTGTTTTTTATAAACACCTAAAGATAATGCGGTTAATTTTGCCCGACAACATTTATGCGGTTTATTCTAAGCGCAACGAACCTAAGCCCATTATCATTGCATATATCAAATAAGCCTTCGACTTCTATTTCCGTGTTCATTTCGGGGTATTCTATGTTTGCTCCCCTTGTTGGAAGCATTTCAAGCGATAGTTCGCAGCAGCCCTGCATATCAAACACCAATATGAAATGCATAATTTCTCCATCTTCGCTTTGATAGGGCATGTAAGGACCCTTAAGCTTTACAGCGCTGCCTACATATTGTTCGGGATTACACAGCATATCGTAAAGCTGGGCATAAGCCATAGTGCTGCTTAAGCGGCTTAAATCATGCTGTATTGTAAGCGGCTCATAAAAGGGCGGTACATCAGGGTAGTCCTTAGCGGCAAGGTTAAGCATACTGTTGGGGCCTTCATATTTTTCCTCTTGAGCAGGTACGGCAGTGGCATATATAGCTATACACAGCGTACATAATATTGCAAATATTTTTTTCATGTTTATATTCCTTTCAGCCTGCCTATTAAGCTAAACAGAGCAAAGCCTATTGCATCGCTTGCAACTATTGTTGCACCAACGGGCGTTCCTAGCAGTATGGATATAACTATGCCGCCCGCCGCGCACACTGCGCTAAAAACAGCGGAACATATTACAACGCCCCTAAAGCTTTTACAAACGCGCATAGCACTAACTACCGGAAACACAAGCAGCGCTGATATTAAAAGAGAGCCTACTAAATTCATAGCTAGGGATATCACAGTGGCTATAATAGTAGCTATAAACACATTGTATGCTTTGGTATTTATGCCTTGCGAGGCGGCAAACTCTTCATCAAAGGTAAGTGAAAATATTATATTATAGAATACTATATAAATAAGGCATACGGCTATTGATAATATAAGGCTAAGCCATACCTCATTTTGGCTTAGGGTTAGTATAGATGTAGAGCCGAAAAGCGTAGTACATACATCGCCCGATACATTTCCTCCCTTTGGCGGAAAGCGGTTAAACAGTATATAACCCGCCGCAAGCGAACCTACAGACAGCATGGCGATTTTGGCATCACCCTGTACCTGCTTGTTCCTTTGCCTTTGCATAAGCGCTATTGAACATATTATAGTAACGGGGAGTATAAGCAGCATGTTGTTTGAAAGCCCCATAACAGTAGCTACCGCCATAGCGCCAAATGCCACATGGCTAAGACCATCGCCAATAAAGGATAGCCGTCTTAAAACAAGCACAACTCCAAGAAGCGCGGCGCATAGCGACACAAGCACGCCTACTATTAGAGCATTTCTTACAAAAGGAAATGTAAAATAATAGGCTAAAGTATCAAGCATTTCATGCATAGGCATATTCTCCTTTTCTTGTTTCAAGGAATGCCTTATAATCCGAAACGCAGCTAAAAAAGCTAGGTTCCTTTGAAATATGCAATATACTCTTTGCGTATTTAACGGCAGCAGACATATCGTGGGATATCATTATTATCGTCATTCCGCCTTTATTTAAATCGTCCACTATTTCGTACAGCTCTTTAGTGATAAAAATATCCAGCCCTGAAGCGGGTTCATCAAGCAGCAGCATATTATCCGCAGCACACAGGGCGCGGGTGAGCAGCACCCTTTGCTGCTGCCCGCCTGATAATTCCTTATAGCTATGGTTTTTTATATTATCTATTTTAAGCCTTTGCATATTGTATAGAGCGCGCTTTTTCTTTTCCTTATTTATAAACAGCCCCGAGCCACGCCTTAGCGTGCCGCTTAGCACGACTTCGCTTACCGTTGCGGGAAAGTTTTTCTGCGCTGCGCTCTGCTGAGGCAGATAGCCTATGCCGTATTTTTTTAGCCCGCCTTCAAAAGAGATTTTCCCGTCTATGGGGGGAATTAAACCAAGAAGGGTTTTCATTAGGGTGGTTTTCCCTGAGCCGTTTTCGCCTAGTATAAAAAGGTAATCACCATTAGATACGGAAAAATTAACGCCCTCAACCAGACTTATGCCCCCATAGCCTATGGAAAGATTCTCAGCTTTTAGCAGTGTATTATCTGGCATGACCTACACCTTAATTAAGCGCCTGCTTAATAATATTTAGGTTTTCTTCCATTATACTAAGGTAGTTAGTACCAGATTTTGCGGCTTGCTCATCCACAGCCTGCATAGAGTCAAGCACAAGCAGGGGTCTATTTGGGTTTTTAGATGCATTCAGCACGGCTGAGGCAATTTTGCCTTCTGAGCCTTCTATTACTATAAGACAGGGAAGGGATAGCTCGTCCGCCTTTTCAGCAAGGAATGCTACGGTTTCAAAGCTTGCCTCGCTTTCAGCGGAGCAGCCTTCAAACGCTGCGTAATGCTTTAAGCCATAATCCTTAACAAGATAGGCAAAGGGAAATCTGTCCGCAAATAGCAGAGTATCCCTCTTTGCATTTTTTACTACGGTTTCGTATTCTTTATCTAGTTTATCAAGCTTTTCTATGTAAGAATTGCAGTTTGCAGTGTATGTATCCGCATATTCGCCATCTACCTTAATAAGGGCTTCAAGCATTGCTTTGCACAGCACTTTTGCGTTTTTAAGCGAGAGCCATATATGTTCGTCAGTATGGTCATGATGTTCATGCTCATCATGTCCGTGTTCGTCTTCATGAGCGTGCTCATGTTCATGCTCGTGCTCAAGCAAAGCATCTCCCAGAGCATCTGTTAGTGCGAGCGCGACTTGGGATTTGTTTATAGCCTCGGGAACGGCATCGTCCGCCCATAAATCAGATGTTCCGCCTATATATATAAATAAGTCTGCAGATGATATTTTTATAAAATCCTCAGCGGTGGGTTGGAAATTGTGCATGTCCGCGCCCGTTTTTTGAAGTAAGCTAAGCTCTACCTCTGACTGCCTTTCGCCAAGTATTTCGTGCATCCAATCGTATATAGGAAAGATTGAGCAAAGTATTTTGGGCTTGTTTTCCGCTAAAGAGTACATAGGTGTTGCCGCTATTACAAGCGCGAGTAGTATTGATGCTAATTTCTTCATGGTTGTTCTTTCTTTCGTTCCGTATCGCTTTGGCAATGCCTGCATATACCGACTATTGTAGTGCTTCCGCTTAGCAGTTTAAAACCTACGGAACTTAGGTTCCTTTCTATCATTCTGGTTTCATCATCCCCAAGATGTTCTATTTTTTGGCAGCTTGAACATTTAAGGTGGAGGTGTTCATTGCAATTATCACGGCTTAAAGTGTATGCGTATCCGCGTCCCTTAGACAAGGCGTGCCTTAGCACCAAGCCCTCTTTTTCAAAGGAACTTATCAGCCTATACACAGTACTTTTTCCGGGCGCATCTTCCTTTTTTGCAAGGAGCTCAAGTATTTCGCCTATGCTTAGCGCCTGACCTGCATATCGCTCTAGCAATTTAAGCAGCATCTCCCTTTGAGCCGTGTTGTAATGTGCCATAAAACCTCCAATTTCAATTTGGGAATGATTCCCATATTCGGACTATAACATTTTTCATTTGTTTGTGCAATAGTTTTTTTGTATTAAACTCTAACACTAACTTCACCGGATATCAGCCTTATTCTTCTGGTTTCGGTTTCGACAATAAGAGCGCCTGTGTTATCAACATCTATAGCTATGCCATGAGTATTTTCACCCTTATATGTAAAAAATACTTTTTTGTTTAGCGTTATAAGCCGCTTTTTGTATTCCGCCATATGGTTGGGAATATTTTTTGTTCCATTTATCACATAATTAGCTATATATGCACATAGTTCTTCTCTTTCATTATCGCCTATATATATGCTGCCCGCTTTTTCGTTTATATCGCTTGGAAATTCTTCACGGTTTATATTTACGCCTATACCCGCAACACATTTACCCATCTGCGGCAACCCTTCGCATAGTATTCCGCATACTTTTTTGTTTTCATAAAGGCAGTCATTCACCCATTTAATTTTAAGCTCTATATTAAGTAGCTTACTAGCGGCTAAGCACACGGCAACCGCGCATAATGTAGTAATTTCTCCCGCAAATTGTGGATTCATATCCAGCACTATGCTCATATATATCCCGCCCTTTGGAGAAAAAAAGCTCCTGCCATGTCTGCCTCTGCCACTAGTCTGGCTATCCGCCACTATAAGGCTGCCGTGAACCACCCCAGATTTTGCCATATCTAGCGCTATTTTATTTGTGGAATCCACTATGCTATAACCGTATACAGGGTAGGAATACAGCTTTTTTAACAATTCAATATCCATATTACCTCCATTGACAACAAAAGATAAAAAAAATACAATGGCACCAAAAGGGGGGGTGTTCCATGAAAACTGCAATAATAACAGGCGGCAGCGGCGGAATAGGCAGCGCAATTGTGCGTAAGTTTTCCGAAAATGGCTGGCGCTGCGCATTCAGCTACAATAAGTCTAAAGAAAAGGCGCAGACGCTTTCAAAAGAAACGGGAGCCATAGCCATAAAGGCGGATTTTCTGCACGATGAGGATACATCAAGTTTCCTTAACGCTACCATAGAGCAATTATGCCATGTTGATGCGTTTATAGTCAATGCGGGAAACACTTGGCAGGGTATGCTTTGTGATATGCCGCGCAGCGCCTGGGACGATATTATAAAGCTGCACTTAACTGCCCCTTTTGAAATGCTAAAAGAAATAATCCCCCTTATGCGAAACAGGGGCGGCAGCGTGGTGTTTATATCCTCCATATGGGGAAAGCATGGGGCAAGCTGTGAAGCTGCTTATTCTGCGGCAAAGGCGGGGCAGATTGCGCTTATGCGCTCACTTGCGAAAGAGGAAGGCTCAAGCGGCATACGCTTTAACGCCGTATGCCCGGGTCCTGTCGATACTTCAATGTTGGATGTTTTCAGCCTTCACGAAAAAGAGGATATAGTAAACCGCTGCGTACTTAAACACATGCCTGATACGCTTGATATAGCTGAAATTACCTATTTTTTATGCACGGATAGCGCAAAATCGATAACAGGACAGGCAATAAGCGTGGATTCCGGCTTCATTTGAGCTTTAAAGCTTATAAAGGCAAATTTTCTGTTCTTAATCGATTTGTAACAAACAGTCCGCAACACTTGACACATGTATAAATTAGCTTATAATGAACAAGAATAAAGATGCGAGGTGTACCATGAAACGAGCTATCATTCTACTAATCGCCCTGCTGATAACCATTAGCGCTATGGCGGAAGGCGAAACAAAACAAGTGCTATTGCTTGGCACAGACGATATACAGCGCGACCTTACACAGAGCGCCGAAATGAGCCGCGCTGATGCTATATACGTAGCCTCAATTTCAGATGAAGGTATAAGGCTGCTTAGCATAGAGAGGGATTACCGCGTAAGCCTCCCCGATCAACCTGATAATAAGCTTGCAACCACTACATTTTTTGGCGGTCCGGAGCTTTGCATGAACAGCGTAAATGAACTATTATCACTTAACCTAAACCGCTATGTACAGATAAGCAAAGACACCGTAGCCGAAGCGGTAAACATATTAGGCGGTGTAAGCGTACCTATATACGAAGAAGAAAAGCGTGTTCTACGAAAAGCTATGGGCTATATACCAAAGCAGGGTGATGACGGTCTTTATAAACTCAACGGTAAGCTCGCCGTTGGCTATCTATCCGCGCGTGAAGAGGATATTGATGATATAGAATCAAACGCCCGTAGGAATGACCGTCAGCAGCGTTTCCTATCCGCTGTAATGAACATTGTCCGCTCCAAAAGCCTTGATGAGGCAATAGGTATTGCCGACAGGGTAATCCCACTTGTTACTACAAACCTAACAATGGCTGATATAGTAGGCATGATACGCACCGTACAAACAGGCAAGGGAGAATTCCGCTACGCTCGTTCACCTATTACGGAGTTCAGCCACACTAGAGCTGGTCTGCATCAAGTAATAGAGGTAAATGATATGACATTAGAAATACAAAAGGTAGATGATTTTTTAAACAAATGATTACTTTAAAGCGTATTTCTAAAAAGTTAGTTCTCAGTTTAACCATAGCTATCATGCTGGCTTCTTATACTTTAGCATATGCCGCTTCTTCAAGCTTCACCCACCCGGAGGTAGGTGAATATATGACTGTACATGTAAGCTATGGCGGTGCACAATTTGATATATACGGCTTTCCCTATTATGTAGTGCCTTCCCCAACAAGGTCTCACAGGGGTGTAAAGGTTAACAAGTCCGAGCTAATAAACAAGGACAATCCACCTTTTGACACCGCAATTACGAAGTTATTTGACAGCCTAAACGGCAGGTATAAAAACTTCCCTGTGCCTAAATCATTTAGACTCGGCGGCACTGCCGAACCCTATACTGAATATATTATGGCTCTGCCTGTAGAACAGAGATTGGAAGCCCTCAAGGCATTGGGCGGTTTTAACGGCTTGGAAGGCTATGATGCGCTTCTTGGTTACCCCGGCTTCACAGCCGATGATGTTGCCAAGTTTAAACAAGAGCATAGAGAATATAGGGTAAAAATACGCAACAATATATACCCTTACAGGGTGCTTCAGTTCTATTTTGAAGAGGATGACGCCTACGGATACTTTAATGAACGCTATGCGTTTGTAGAAACAAAAGGTCGCTCGTGGGTACTCTTGCGTATAGCAAAGGAATATGACATAGCCTATGCTCAGCGTTCTAAATATATACACGGGCTTTCAGGCTCAAATGCGGAGGATTTATTAGACGCTAATAGCGAAGCGCTTTATGGAATGAGCCCCGGTATGTCATTTGAAGAAGTTCTGGCTCAGACAAATGGTGTCGTAGGGAAAAAGAATACTATCACCCTAAACGATACGGAATTATATCGTATGCCTTGCAGCCTCACCTTCCATTTTGATGATGAAAATAGGCTGTATAAAACTACATATAAGTTTACCCAAAGGCAGTCCTATTATTCCGCCTTCGTTTCGCTTTATATACGCTATTATGATCCGCTGGTGATTAACGCCAACAAAAAAACTGCGTGGAATCTTGATAATATGCTTATAGAACTAAATGGTGATTCCAAAACTCCCACGCTTAGTTTTGAAATATACTAAAGGAGAAATTCAATGAAGAAGATTTTAACACTTACTTTGATGGCTTGCCTTTTGGTAAGCGGTGCATTCGCAGAGATACTCCCTGCTACTATGCAAAGAGGAATGGTAATGCCTGTTTCAAGACCTAACAACCCTGTAATACAAGGTGTTAGTTCAACCACGGGTCTAGCTATAGACCCCAACCGCGCCTACGCACCCATACTCATGACGGTTGACAACAACCAGTACGCACTCCCCCACTGGGGCATAGACGATGCAGACATAATGTACGAGCTGCCTATACAAAGCCAAGGTTGGACACGCCTTGTAGCCTTGTTCTCAGACAAATATCCGCAGGAAGCAGGTCCTGTACGTTCTGCAAGAGTATTACATCTTGACCTTAACGAAGAATGGGGCGGTGCCATGTGCCACTATGGTCAACAAGAAAAAGAAGGTAGCGACGTTAACGTAGCTTCTAGGGAATACGGTCTTGCAAAAAAAGGTCTTAAGTTTGACGGTATAGCCCAGCGCAACGAAAAATATTTCGTAAGAGTAAACTATCACCCTGCCCCCCACAATGTTTCCCTTTTTGTAGACAAGCTCTACTCAGAGGAAATAGCTCCGCTTAATATGGTGTTTAACCCCCGTCCCTTCCTGTTTACGGACGAAAAACCCGTTGCCGACAGAGATGTAAACAGTATCACCATAACCCATGATGGCAACAAGGATACCCAAGCTACTTACAGTTATAACCCTGAAAGAAACAGCTATATGCGAAGCACCACCGTAAAAGGCGCATATTTAGACCTTAAGGGCAACGGCACTCCTGTTGAATACAGCAATATAATAGTACAGCGCACCCGCCTTACATATAACAAGTCAACCCTTGCTCCCCTGTTGCCTGATGTAGTAGGCTCAGGAGCTGCGGAAATATTCATGGGCGGCAAATATATCGCAGGCTCATGGAGCCGCGCTTCAATGCAAGAGAGAACAATATTCTACGACGATATGGGCAATGAGATAGCCCTTCAGCGCGGCAAATCATGGATATGCTTAGCACCTGAAAGCACTAGCATAAACGTGGAGTAATCGTTACTTCGCACTACCTTTTAATAACTACTAACAATCAACGCCCTTAAAACGGGGCGTTCAGACCGTAGACAAATCGGTTTTAGCGATTAAGCTAGAACCGTTTTGTTTTTATGTGGGAATCTGTTTTTCAAAAGAATTAGGTAATCTATTAAGTTTCTAGCAATCAAACACAAAAAGCGAGAT
>DUQK01000057.1 GCA_012837835.1 Christensenellaceae bacterium
GGTAGAAGAATACTTCAGAAAAGCTGCTTAGGAACTATATTTTCTCTTCTGTTTTCATCAAGGTACGCTACACTCTAAAGACCTTGACTAAAACATCAGAGAAAATGGCTATCAGTCAACAGCTTTTTAGTAACACTATTACCCAAGGGGTCTGTGTCACAAATGTTTGACTTCTCTACAATTAAACCTGTACAATTTTGGTACTTATCTTGACATGAAACCTGCATTATTATACTATATAGAAATGTATTATGCACTAAATGATTCTAAAGGAGGAAAGATTATGAAGAGAATTATTGCACTTCTACTGTCAGTGATCATGCTTATGTCCGTCATTTCTATTGTCGGCGCAGCTGAAATTACCGACCTGAACACTTATGAGTTGAGCTCAGCCGAAGTGGAAACTTGGAATATCCATTACAGCCAAGCTGCTCGTGACCTCAATGTGTTGTGCAACCTAATTGACGGTTTGCTTACTAACGACAACAAGGGTGCGCTCGTTCCCAACGCTGCTAAAGAGTATTCGACACCTAACGGTGGAACCACCTGGGTATTCACACTCAATGAAGGCATGAAGTGGATAGACAAAGATGGCAATGTAAAAGCCGATGTAGTAGCTGAAGACTGGCTGTGGGGTCTTGAATGGGTGTTAAACTTTGCCAAGAATGATTCCTACAACGTTTCCATGCCCGCTGAAATGATTGTTGGCGCTAATGACTACTATGAATACACAAAGGCTCTTGCCTATGGCGTTGAACCCGGTACCGAGCTTGCAGAGGATGCCGCTCTTTCTGAAGAAGGCATGGCCGCTGCTAAGGCGCTAGGTCTAGATAAGTTTCTTGAAATGGTCGGCATCAAGATAGATGGCAGCGACATTATCTACACTTGCTTAGCACCGTTGCCCTATTTCCCCTCTGTAGCCACATATAACTGCCTATATCCCGTTTCTGGCAAGTTGCTAGAAGAAGTAGGCGTAGACGGCTACCGTGCCATCTCGTGGGATACCATGTGGTACTCCGGTCCCTATACTGTAACCCAGTATGTGCATCAGAATGAAAAGGTGCTGACCAAGACTCCAAACTACTGGAATGCTGATGGTGTAAAACGCTTTGAGACCGTCACCATAAAGATGGTAGAGGATACCAATAAGGCATTTAGTCTGTTTGAAACGGGCGAGTTGGATCATGTAACTCTCAACCAGAGCCAGCTCGACACCATATATAAAAGCCCGTCCAACCCATGGCATAAATATCTGTCTGAAAGCCGTCCTACAAAATACTCTTACCAGTTCCACTGGGTATATGACGTTAAAAACGAAGATGGCACTCCGGATGACAACTGGAACAAGGCAATAGCCAACCTTGCCTTCCGCCAGTCCATGCTGTATGGTCTTGATTTAACAAGCTACCTTGCACGTACAAATGCTATCAATCCATACTCTTGCCTTAACTATGCATATACCGGCAATGGCGTATCCGTAACCAGCGATGGAACAGACTATACAGAGCTTGTACTTAATGAGCTGGGCTATAACTACGGCAATCGCGATTCCTTTAACCGCTACGATGCCGAAAAAGGTGCTGCGCTCAAAAAAGCAGGCAATGGAAGAGCTAAGCGCCGAGGGAGTAACCTTCCCGGTTGAGCTTAAATACTATATCAAGGGTGACAACCAAGTTGCCAAAGACACTGCCGACGTACTAACCCAGATATTCTCCGACTATATGGGCGATGATTATATCAAAATAGTTACTAAGACCTATGTATCCAACCTGACAAATGAAGTACGTAAGCCGCAGCTTGCCTGCCTACTAGCCAGTGGCTGGGGTGCAGACTTTGCGGATCCCATCAACTTCCTAGGACAAGAAACCTACGGTGACCCGCAGGCCTACTACTCCAATAACCATTCTATGATTAATAAGGCAACTGATAAAAAGCTTATTGCCGATTACAAGGAATTTACCAATCTGGTTAACGAAGCCAAAGTAATTTATAACGATATCGATGCACGCTATGCCGCTTTCGCTAAGGCAGAAGCTTTCTTTATCGAACACGCGCTAGTAGTACCAATCTACTATAATGTTGCATGGCAGCTAACCAGCATTAACCCCTACAGCCAGGTATATTCTTCTTATGGTATGCAAGCATACCGCTATGTAAATTGGGAAACAAATAGCGATGTCTACACTACCGCAGATGTAGAAGCAATGACCACTGAGTATTACAAGTAAACTATTACTTTAGAGGCGTTGCTATCACCTATAGCAGCGCCTCTTTTCCGTTACAAGCGGTTTCTCTATTTACGTGTCTCTTTTTCTTGACAGATAGATAAGAAAAAAGCTACTATTATCAAAGTTATCATGTGAGTGATTGTTTTAAGCATATTATTAAATAGTTATACAGCACTCTTATGATAATAAAAAGGTCGTCCGATCGAAAGTGAAAGGAGCCATGCCTATATGTTACGTTACATTCTGAAGCGGTTTATACAGAGCCTTATTACGATTTTTTTAGTCGTAACTATAGTATTCCTTCTACTTAGGCTCATGCCTACAGATTACTTCTTCACCGAAGATGAACTCATGAAACTTACTGATGCTCAAAAGGAGGATAGGTTACGGGCTGCAGGTCTGCTTGACCCTGTGCATGTTCAGCTAGGACGGTTTTATAAAAAACTGTTTACTGAGTTTGACCTTGGTACAAGTCGGCGTCTACAAGTAAATCAACCCGTATCCAAGGTTATAGGCTCAAAATTCGGAATATCCATGCGCCTAGGTTTAATTAGCTTGGGCATAAGCCTTGTTGTGGGCGTACCTATAGGTATATTACAAGCCAGATACAAAGGGGGCGTATTTGATAATCTTGGCATAGCCTACACTGTATTTGTTAATGCAGTGCCCCATCTTGTTTTCTACTCACTGATATTAACACTTGGTGCAAGATGGCTAGGACTTCCCTCGCTTTATACTCTGCGAAATCCAGGACCATCATCGGTTTTACCTATTACTTGTTTAAGCCTTGTATCCATTTCATCCTACATGCTGTGGATGCGCCGCTATATGGTAGATGAGCTTAACAAGGACTATATAAGGCTTGCCAAGCTAAAGGGACTAAGCACTACAAAGGTAATGTTTCGTCATGTTATGCGTAACGCCTTCTTACCCCTAGCGCAGTACCTCCCCTACAATATACTTCTTACAGTTGGTGGCTCACTACTGGTTGAACGCTTCTTCTCCGTTCCGGGATTAGGTCCGCTATTAACTGATGCCATATCCCGCTACGACACTAATGTGGTGCAAGCCATAGTAATGCTGTATCCCTCACTTGGCATAGCAGGACTGTTTCTTGGAGATTTGCTAATAACTGTACTTGACCCACGCATCCGTCTAACAGGAAAGGTAGGTGTACGTTAATGCAAGAAGCTAGAGTTATTTATAATGTTGATAAACACGCCGTCCCTTTTCCGGAAGGCTCTAATGAGTTATATATACAGGCGCTACCAGGAAAACCGGCATTTGACTTTGCTGAGTACCACCCTGAGGAAGCTGAGCGTACTGGTTCATCAGAATATTCTTACTGGCGCAGCGTTTGGCGTAACTTTGTTAAGAAAAAATCCGCCGTTGCAATGCTTGTAATTTTTTCTCTATTGTTTTTGTTTACCTTTATAGCACCTATTATCTCAAAATATGATGTGCATAATCTACGTATTGTTGATGATCTCATGTTCACACGCCCCAATTCTACATTTTGGTTCGGTACTGACAATCTAGGAAGGGACTACTGGAGCCAAGTATGGTATGCTACTCGAACCTCAATAATACTTGCGGTAAGCGTGTCAGCAGGGCAGATTATTATGGGCGTGCTCATAGGTCTTGTTTGGGGTTATGTACGCTCTCTTGACCGCTTCTTTACTGAGTTATACAATTTTATTAACAACATTCCAACAATTATATACATGACCTTGATAGCACTTATGATTGGTAAATCCACCCTAGTTATGGGTCTGAGTATGATATTATTTGGCTGGCTTGGAACCGCACGCAATATTCGAAACTTAGTCTTTATGTATAGGGATAGGGAGTATAACCTTGCCTCCCGCTGTCTTGGTACTAGTACTTGGCGAATACTAACACGTAATATTGTCCCCTATCTTGTAAGCGTTATTGTATTGCGTTTGGCGCTGGCTATTCCTGGTACTATAGCTTACGAAACCACACTAACATACCTAGGACTGATGGATATTTCCACACCAAGCCTTGGCATACTTCTGCGAAATGCTCGCAGTTTCTTTCTGGATTACCCATATTTGCTGGTTTTCCCAGCTGCAATTGTTTCAACCATTACTATTACATTCTATTTAGCGGGCAATGCGTTTTCTGACGCTTGTGATCCCCGTAATCACCTGTAGGAGGGCGCACAATGATAGATACGAAACAACCAATTCTATGCGCTCAAGATATAGAAGTGCAATTTACTCTTAGAGGGCAAAAGTTAACAGCTATCCGTGGTTGCTCACTAGATTTATATGATGGTGAAACCCTTGCTATAGTTGGCGAATCCGGCTCAGGTAAGTCGGTATTTACGAAGCTTTTTGTTGGTATGCTTGATAAAAACGGTGAAATTACTCGCGGTTCAATAGAGTATCAAGGTATGGATCTTGCTAAAATCCGCTCTGAAAAACAATGGGTTAATATACGTGGCGGCAAAATTGCCATGGTAACGCAAGACCCAATGACAAGCTTAAACCCGCTAAAAAAGATAGGGTTACAGATTCAGGAGGCAATTGAGCTTCATAGAGGACTTCGAGGTAGTGCTGCAAAAGAAAAAACAATTCAAATGCTTGAAATGGTTGGCATACCTGAGCCTGAAAGACGCTACCATCAGTACCCACACGAATTTTCAGGCGGTATGCGCCAGCGCGTTGTAATAGCCATAGCAGTTGCTTGTAAACCACAAATTCTTATTTGCGATGAACCGACTACAGCCCTTGACGTAACCATTCAAGCGCAGATAATTGAGCTTATACGCAAACTGCAAAAAGAAGAGAATATGACTATAATATATATCACCCACGACCTTGGCGTTGTTGCTAACGTTGCAGATAGAGTGGCTGTTATGTACGCAGGTCAGATTGTTGAAGTAGGTACTGCTAATGAAATTTTCTATGATTCATGGCATCCCTATACTTGGGCGTTGCTGTCTGCTATGCCACAGCTTGGCGTAAAAGGTGAAAGTCTGCCTGCCATAGATGGAACACCGCCCAATCTATATAATCATATACAAGGCTCTGCATTTGCACCCCGTGACAAACAGGCGTTAAATGTCGACTTTTTGCAAGATCCGCCCATTTTCAAGTTAAGTGATAGCCATTTTTCTAAGACATGGATGTTAGATGCAAGGGCGCCAAAAATCAAGCAGCCCGATGCCATACAACGTCTGTCTTCAGCTAAGTACGGACAAACTGTCGCTAATTTGGAACATCCTCATGAAGACCCTAACCGTGAAACCCTTATTGAAGCTCGTAACCTAAAGGTCACTTTTGGCACCGGCAGGAAGAGGTTCCTCGCTGTCAATAATGTAAACTTCTCCATATATAAGGGTGAAACCTTCGCATTGGTTGGAGAATCAGGTTCAGGAAAAACAACGATAGGACGGGCGCTGCTGAGAATCAACCCCGTTAGCTCAGGTGAAGTACTCTACAAGGGGCACCGCATTTCCGGTAAAATCTCCAAGGAACTAGACCTTGAAGTCATCCGCGGATGTCAGATGATTTTCCAAGACCCTATGGCATCGCTTAACGAACGTGCTAAGGTAGACTATATAGTATCTGAAGGTATTATAAACCACCGTCTTTACATTGATGAAGCCGATAGGCAACGTAAAGTGCAGGAAGTCTTGGGTGAAGTTGGTCTGCTGCCGGAATTTGCAAGCCGTTTTCCCCACGAATTTTCCGGCGGACAGCGTCAGAGGATAGGTATTGCGAGAGCTCTTATAATGCGACCCGAATTTATAGTAGCCGATGAACCTATAAGCGCGCTTGATGTAAGCATTCGGGCACAGGTATTAAATCTTCTAAATGAACTTAAGGTAAAGTACGGGCTTACATACATGTTCATAGCTCACGATTTATCTGTTGTTCGCTTTATAAGTAACCGCATAGCAGTAATCCACCAAGGAAATATAGTGGAGCTTGCAGAAGCTGAAGAGCTGTTTGCACACCCCATGCACCCTTATACTCGCAGTCTTCTTTCAGCTGTACCCATGCCCGACCCCATACACGAAAAGAAGAAAAAGCTGCTGGTTTATAATCCAGACTGCCATGATTACAGCATAGATAAACCAAACTGGGTTGAAGCTAGACCGGGACACTTTGTGTATGCCAACCAAAGAGAACTTGAGGAGTATCAAAACGAATATGGAGCATAGTAGCAAAGCTCAATAATAACAGCTAATAAACATATAAAAGGGGCTCATATCTGCTCCTTTTTTAATTTGATATGTTTGTATGGCAGCAATATTCATCAGTTTATTCCTGACGAGCTTTAAGTTCTCTTTCAACAAGTATTTTACCCTTTTCCCTAAGACAAGCAGGTAGACTATTGTGTGGTTGACGGTGCCATACAACGCATTCGGAACAGGTGCCGTGACGAACACAATCGGCAGTACAAGGACAATCAGGATTAATATCTCGAATTAAATCCACCTTAACTACTAACTTATGAACATAGCGTTTTTCGTCATGTACATGACCAGCTACCATATGCGCTTCACCAGGGAAAAACGCAACGAAATGTCCAGCTTTTAGGTGTAATGGTAGACCTTGAGGTACGCCAAATAACTTACGACCGTCATTGCCTTCAGGTAGGGATTCTCCTGCCATTAAATTCTCAGCGGGGCACATATGAATTATTTCCTCACCTTCAAGGCAAATCATAACATCCACTGTATGGAAATGCTCTTCAAACTTGCGCTGACTGTCATCCCTTGTGTCGTATTCTTTATCCCGTACTTCAAAACCCTGTACCTTAAGTGCTTCCGCTAGTCCTACTCCACGTTTCTCATAAGCAAACATGGCCTTGTCAAACCCCGGCAGTGCGCTGCGGTAACAGTTCAGTCGTTCAATTGTGTCCATAATCATTGCATTTCCTCCTTACTTATTTGAGTTCGGTTGACATTATTTTATTATAGTGCTAATTATACATAAAATAGTATATGATTATCAATTGTTATGTATATTTGATCAAAGTAAAAACTAGCCAATACTAAAAGCGTCGTATTTATCATATAAGCCGAAATTTCTAATCCGTATGCTGCTTTTTATATGTTTGTAGCAAGAGTACAAGCACAGCTGCAACAAAGCCTCCCGTAAAGCCATTATTGTAAAGATTCATACCGCCATGAAGGTATCCGGTATTAGATATTAGCGATGCATGTATAAGTCCCGCAATTATCCCTGCCAAATTGCCGTAATGACCTGCTATTGGTACAAGAGTAGTGGAAAAAAGTACCGTTAACATGGCACCGGTTGTTCCAAGAGATACACCCATAAATAGAAAACCAAGAATAGCTCCTGCCATAACTGGAAGCGCATTCTTAGGATGTTTACCAAAGGCTCCAAAACCAACAACCGTGAAAATTCCACCAACGAGCGGTCCATTTAAAGGTGCTTTAAAAATCAAAACAATAATAGTAGATATAATGCCCAATACTCCCATATTAAGTAAAACAAGTGAAAATCCGCCTAGCTCAACAAAATCAGTTGCATCCTTAATCTTGGTATTTAGTAATTTACTATAGTTACTAAAATTATTTTTTACAAATATAATTCCAAAGACTGACATAGAAATAAAATAAAATATTAAGAATACGGTAAGTGTGATATCAGTTTTCAGGTAAACATTTGACACTATTTCGTGATTATAACCTGTACTCCTGAAAAGAGACATTAAAAACATACCAACGATTCCAGTTGTAAATCCTATATTATAGAGATTGAAACCTTGATGGAATTTTACAAAACTCGCAGCAAGGGGAGCAAGAACAAGACCTATAAATATTCCAACTATGTTTCCAAGCGCTATTCCAATTAAGGGGTTCAGGTTCATTCCAAAGCTTAGTTGATTAACCACAGGTGCCAACGAAGTGCCAAAAAGTGCAACTGTTATGAGTTTTGAAAAGTTTTCTTTCCTGATAAGACTATATAGATATACTCCCAAAACAATGCTTATAACATTGTAGATGTTTTTCCCAAAAAGAGCGAACCCGCCAACTGTAAAAATCGCGGCAATCAATGAGCCACTCATACGAGCTTTGCTTATTTGTGCAATTAGCGTTGAAAGCAGCATCAGAGTTCCGCTATTTACAAGGCTAGCCCCTATGCCACAAAGTACAAAGTAGTCAGTTATTAGTATTGAGGGCGAAACAATAATTTTCAAAATACCATCAATAATTTCCCTAAAGGAACCCAGAAAAAGCCCTGCAAATATAACAAGTACTGAGTATAAATACATTATCCTATATCTATATTTTTCTTTTAAGACATTCACCTTTATATCTGCCTTATTCATAAAATCACCTAGCTATCCTTTACTTGTTTTTTTAGAACCCTTTTACAGAATACTATGAGAAGAGAATTCATAAAAAGAAAAAAATGATTATATCCCCCAAACTAAACGACAGTAGTTTCAAATCACGGAATCATTTTATCACATCGTAACTAATTCATAAAGGTAAACCTTTGTTGAGCAGTTCTAACATACGCACCTACAAACTAAAATTCTCACTATGCATTAATTATCTATATTTTGAATAAAAACACAAGAAACTCATTTTTCTTTTTAAAATGATAACAGACAATTAAAATTCAACATACTTCTAGGTATCCTAAACTTTTTTAAGAAATTGGTATCAATTGATTAGTATTTTTACTGCTGTTCGGTTAACATATTGTCCGGTTTTAAATTTGTTTTTATATACGATATACAGCTTCTCCTCTTGTTGTAGCATTAGATTTTTGATAATATATGTAATTAAAGAAGGAGGGATTAGCTTGACGAAGTATGTAATGAAACGCCTGATTATCGGTCTGATTGCTGTAGTACTTTCTGTAGCAATCAACTTTGTGCTGATCCGCGTTGCCCCTGGTGATCCCATTACCATAATGGCAGGAATGGATAATCCTAATCAGGAGATGATTGATCATCTTATTAGTAAATATGGTTTAGATAAACCGATATTAACTCAGTTTGGCATATATCTATCAAATATAGCCAGAGGTGATTTTGGCTATTCGTACAGAAATAATCAACCAGTTATGGGCTTAATCGGGCAGCGGCTTTTCCCCACCTTTTTAATGACTTTTTCTGCTGCTATACTGGCTCTAGTTATAGGTTCGGCACTTGGTCTTGCAGCTGCACGTACTCGCGATTCGCGGATGGACCGTTTTTTTTCAAGCATATCCTATATATTTGATGCTATGCCCGGGTTTTGGCTTGCACTTATGTTGATTTTACTATTTGCATCTAGGCTAAAGTGGTTTCCAACAATGGGTATGATAAACATGCGCGCTGGCTACACCGGATGGGCTCACGTGTTGGATGTTTTGTATCATTTAGCGCTACCGGTTATTTGCTTAGTATTGCTCAATGTGCCTCGCTACTTTCGTATTACGCGAGCTGCGGTACTACAAGTTATGTCTGAAGACTATATTACTCTCTTTAGAGCCTCCGGCATGAATGAAAAACAAATTTTCCGTAAATTTGTACTCAAAAACGCACTCCTCCCCACTGTCACTATTTTTGGACTTAGTTTAGCAGGCTGCTTTATGGGGGCATCTTTGATTGAAATTGTATTCGCCTGGCCGGGTATGGGCAGACTACTGTTAGATGCCATAACCAAACGTGATTATTCAGTTTTGAGCGGTGTTTATTTTATTTTCTCAATGATGTTGGTTAGCGCTACAATTTTAGTTGATGTTGTATGTGCGGCGCTTGATCCTCGAATACGTCTGGAATAAGTTGTTAACCTCAACGCAATTTGACTGGAGGAATGTATTATGAAAAAGAAATCAGCACTTAGTTTCCAGAAGGCATGGTCTATATTCCCTCTGCGTCTTGGAATCATTTTTCTTGCTATTTTAATAATTCTTGCCATTATTGGACCAACATTTCAGCCCTATGACCCTTGGGTGTTAAACGATCAAATTTTAGCGCCACCCGGAAAAGAACATTTGCTTGGAACTGATCAATATGGGCGTGATTTACTTTCGCGTATACTCAATGGTACCCGTACATCTTTGATTGTAGGTTTTATAGCTGCCGGTATTTCCGCTTTAATTGGTACAATGGTTGGAGCTGTTTCGGGATATTTTGGCGGCAAATTTGACCAAATTCTTACCTTTATTATTAATATATTTGACATGACACCCACATTCTTCCTTATTCTTATTGTCATTGCTCTTTTTGGTGGAAGCATTATAAACATGATGGTTGTAATCGGACTTACTACTTGGACTAGCAATGCCCGCCTAATGCGCACTCAGGCTGTTTCCCTTAAACAACGTAACTTTGTTAAAGGCGCTCAAACCATTGGTAAGGGAAAATGGCAGATACTATTTAAGCATGTGCTGCCTAATGGTATTTATCCAATAATAGTTAACACAACAATGAATATATCTGGTGCCATACTAACCGAAGCCGGACTTGCCTTTCTAGGTCTTGGTGATAGAAATATCATATCTTGGGGACAGATAATATCTGAAGGACGCAGTTTTATTTCAAATGGCTGGTGGGTTAGCACTTTCCCGGGTTTAGCAACGGTTTTCTGTGTGTGGACTTTCTTCCTATTAGGCGATGGTCTCAACCGTTTGCTTACACCCAAGCTTCAAAAGTTACAGTAAACTGCTATCCTAAAATAATAAGGAGAAAATCATGGCTTTGCTTGATATACGTAATGTAAATATTGTATACAAAATGGAAGGACACGATATCCTCGCCTGCGATGATGTGAACATTACAATGGAAACCCAAGATTCTCTCGGTATTGTTGGAGAATCAGGTTCCGGAAAATCGACGCTTGCAATGGGAATACTAGGTCTCTTGCCTACTAATATCACTTCTATTGCTGGTGAAATTATTTTTAAAGGCACCAATTTGATTGGTCTTTCCAGAGAAGATTACGCCAAACTTCGATGGAAGGAGTTATCTGCGGTATTCCAGAAGTCTATGAACAGTTTAAGCCCGGTACATAAAGTAGGTAAGCAGATGGCAGCCATATACAGGGTGCATATGCCATCGGCTTCAGATAGTGAATGCCGTAAAATGGGATATAATCTTTTTGAAAAAGTTGGTTTATCTTCCCGTGTTTATGACGCATATCCTCATGAACTTTCAGGTGGTATGGCTCAGAGAGTAGCTATCGCACTAAGTCTAATGTTCCACCCTGCACTTGTTATACTTGATGAAGCAACCACTGCCCTTGATGTTATCACGGAGGGACAAATTCTAAGAGAATTAGTGACCCTCCAAGAAAAAGAAAAAATGGCAAGTATTGTAATCACCCACAACGTATCAGTAGTTGCTACTACATGCAAAAAAGTCGTGGTAATGTATGCTGGACGCATCGTTGAAAGCGGATGGACTGACCAGGTCCTCGTTACCCCAAAACATCCTTATACTCAAGGTCTTCTAAAATCCTTCCCCGCTTTTCATGGCGAACGCCAGTCTTTAAGGGGTATCCCTGGTTCGCTTCCAGACTTAAGTATGCGCATTCCCGGTTGCGTATTTGCGCCCCGTTGCCCTCATGCAGTTGATAGATGTCATAAGGAGCGTCCTAGCGACATATTACTTGGAGAACACTGGCGGGTAGCCTGTTTTCTAGTTGAAGGAGATGAAAAACAATGACACAGCAAGAAGAAATCGTAGTCAGCCTTAGGGACGTATCTAAGCATTATGTGCAAAAATCTGTAATCTCCAGCACCGGAAAAAGACAGCGCAAGCAGATAGTCAAAGCAGTGGATGGCGTTAGTTTAGATATCCGTCGTGGTGAAATTTTAGGATTGATTGGTGAATCTGGTTGCGGCAAATCTACGCTAGCTAGGTTACTAATAAGCCTAGAACAACCCACCTCCGGGGATATTGTGATTGACGGTATTAATACAAAAGAGATTGGCAGTAAACAACAGCTGAATTTCCGTCGAAAAGTACAATTGATTTTTCAGAATCCCTACGATATTTTTGACCCTCGGGAATCCATTGAACAAATACTAATGGCACCCCTTAAACTGCACAGTATAGGGCAGACTTCACAGGAACGTTACAGCATCTGCCTAGATATTTTGGAGCAAGCAGGGCTTAAACCTGCTAAAGATTATATCAGCCGCTATCCTCATGAATTATCAGGCGGACAACTGCAGCGTATATCTATTTTGCGTTCCATGCTACTGGAACCTTCTTTCGTTGTTGCTGATGAACCTGTATCTATGTTAGATGTTTCTATCAGGGCAGATATAATAAATATGCTTGAAGAACTCTCCCAAGAGCAAAATGCATCCATGGTCTTTATTAGCCATGATATTTCAACTACTCGTTATATATCTCACAAGGTGGCTGTTATGTACTTGGGGCGTATTGTTGAATACGGCGAAACTGATGATGTATTGCATAATCCTATCCATCCTTATACACGTGCATTGATTTCTAATTCTGCTTCCATAAATCCCCTTGAGAAAAAAGATATTATACGAATTGATGGTGAACCGCCAACTCCGATCGGCACCGGTCCCGGTTGTTATTTTGAGCCTCGATGCTATATGCGACAAGAGCGCTGCAAACATGAATATCCGTCCGCAACAGATGTAAATGGGCATCAATACAGCTGTTTTTATGCTAAAAAGGAGATAAACAATGAACTTTGAAAAAATTTTAAACAATATACCTGATTATACCCATTTCCTAACCGTAGATGAAATTGACCAAGCGCTAATTAAGTTAGGACAAGAATACCCGGAAAAGGTAACTGTTTTTGAAGCAGGAAAAAGCCGTAAGGGCAGCCCAATTCTTTGCGCTAAAGTTGGAAAGGGCAGTCGTAATGCTTTGATGTTTGGTTGTCCTCATCCCAATGAGCCAATCGGCGCTATGATGGCTCACTATTTTGTAAGAGCCATTGCAGAAAATGACACATTGCGCAAAGCGCTTGATTTTACTTGGTATATTATGCCTGTATCCGACGTGGATGGTACCAGGCTGAATGAAGGATGGTTTAAAGGTCCCTTTACCCTCTACCATTATACACGTAATTATTTCCGCCCTGCCGGTTATGAGCAAGTAGAGTGGACTTTCCCTATGGAATACAAGCGTTATAGTTTCAATAAGCCTATTCCAGAAACACAGGCACTGATGAATATTATTGATAAAACTAAACCTATCTTCCTCTATTCTTTACACAATAGTGGCTTTGGTGGAGCATATTGGTATATATCAAAGCCACAAAAAGCGCATGTTTATGAAAAGCTTCATCAAGCAGCATTAAGCCGAAATATTCCCCTTGATCTTGGCGAGCCAGAAATGCCTTATATCATCCCCTTTGCTCCGGCAGTTTTCAAAATGACCTCTGCTGCCGACAGTTATGATTACTATGAAAGTGTGGGTGAAGATCCGTTAACTTTAATGAAACATGGTGAAGCTAGTTCAACATATGCAGGAGATGACTGCACAACCCTAGTTACGGAAGTACCATATTTCTTTGAACCGCGTATCCAAAGCAACAAGGAGATGCCTTTTACCCGTCTTGAAGCTGTAATGAAGAAACTGGAAATAGTAGAAGCGCAAAGCAAGCTCCGTAATAAATACTACCATGCAATAGAAGATCTTATCTCTCCTGATAATCCCTTCGCTAAAATGGTGAAAATGGGTGTCGAAAATTCTGAGGCATCTATCCGTGCTGAACGTACCTTTGCGCAGAATAATGCTGAATATAATCTCTCCTGCAAAGAATCTGAAGCTATGTCTAACCTAGACATGCCATATTTTTATATGCTCTTTACATGGGGACTTCTAATCCGCAGCATGGAGCATGAGCTGGTTAAATCTCCTGCCCCTGATGCTGCTAAGCGTTTAAAGCAACTTAAGGATGAATGCGAGGAGCTTATGAAAGTGGACGCAAATAAGGCTGAGAATGTGCTCCAGTATTCAGTAATTCCTATTCGTAAACTGGTTGGCACTCAGCTAGCTTCAGGACTTGCGATTGCTAGCGCATTATAAACGAAATTTTGGTGTCAACTTTAAAAAGTTGTCATTGAAATAATATATTTTAAAAGGAGAACCAACATGAAAAAGACCCTATCACTGTTCCTTGCAATCTTAATTGCCCTGGGCCTTTCCATGGGCGCACTGGCAAAAGCTGTTACACCAAAGTCTGGCGGAACGCTGATTATCGGCCTTAAAGGCGATCCTCAGAGCTTCAATCCTGACTCTGGTTCAGACGACTATGCTCTGCCCATCAACTCAAACGTATTCAACGCATTAGTCTCCATGACCATGGACATGGATATCGTCCCGGATTTAGCACAAAGTTGGGATTTTTCTGAGGATGGCAAAAGCATTACTTTCCATCTGGCTGAAAACGTCAAATGGCATGACGGTACACCTTTCACCTCAGCAGACGTAAAATGGACATATGACACCATTAAAGCTGAAAAAGGTGTTGCTTCTAACAACCTAGCTTCCATTAAGGAAGTGCTTACTCCAGATGATAATACTGTTGTTATCAACCTAGAGTATCCCGATTCCGGCATTATGGGCTTCTTAGCTTGGTACGGCATATTCATCATGCCTAAACACATCTATGAAGGTACTGACTGGCTGACTAACCCTGCCAACATGAACCCCATAGGCACCGGACCCTTCAAGTTTGAAAACTTCACTTCAGGTGTAGCCGTAACCCTAGTCAAGAATGAAGATTATTGGGGTGAAGGTCCGTATCTTGATAAGCTTATTTTCCAGATAATTCCTGATGACCAGACTGAATATCAGGCTTGGCAAAACGGAGAAATTGATATAATGGGCAGCTTTATACCAGGTGTTGACCATGATAAATATATCAACAATCCTGAATACACAACCAGGTTCAACCTCTATGCTAACCGCACATATTTCACCTTTAACTTTAAAGAAGGTCCCTTTGCCGATGTCCGTATGCGCAAAGCTTTCAACCTAGCACTTGATCGTGATGAAATCTACGAAAAAGGCATAAAAGGCAATGGCGCCAAGGCAGAATACTACATTTCCCCGCTATTTACTTGGGCACTTAATGAGGATGCAAAGATCCCTGCCCAAAACATAGAGGAGGCACGTAAACTAGTTGAAGAATGTGGATATACGGCTGATGCAAACGGCATTTATATTACTGCTGAAATTGATGTATTCTCCGGCTTTGAGGATGCCCTTGTTGTTGCCCAAGCTAACCTTAAAGAAGCTGGTATAGATCTCAAAATCAATACCTTGGAATACTCAGCTTGGGTAGAAAAGGTCAAGAAAGACCATAATTTCCATGTAACTATGCTTGCCGGCTATCAGGGGCCTGATATCGGCGGCATCCGTCACCGTATACACTCCAGCGGCGGCAACAATATGGGTTTCTATAACAGCCCCCGTATTGATGAGCTGCTCCATGAAGGCGTGCTCTCTGGCGACTTGGATGTACGTGCGCCCATTTATAAGGAAATTCAAGCTATCATATCTGAAGATCTACCTATGGTGTTCACCAATGAGAACGGCACTCTATTCACAGTTCGCAATAACATCAAGAATCTCCCGGCTGGCGATACAGAAGCCCGTAACCTTGTACGTAGTGGCAATTACTCGCTAACTTGGATTGATGACTGATAATAATTAATTGATCGGGAGAGGGTAAATGCCCTCTCCCTTCTTAAGCCAAAAAGGAGCCTAATAAATGCCAAAAATAGAAGATTATTTTAAAATCAGCGTATCGCACAGTGGTTTTATGGCCGATGAAAATACATTGATATACATTTCAGATGAAAGCGGAATTAACCAAATATACAAAAAACTTCTTTCAACAGGACAGGTAGTGCAACTTACATTTCTTAAAGACCGTGTATGGCAGATTTCTCCTGAAATGGCAGGTCGTACCGCCTTTTTTTCAAGCGATGTTGGCGGCAACGAACAGGTGCAAATTTTCTCAATTGATATTGACAGTGGAGAAAACCATAATTTAACGAATAATCCTGCTGCACGTTTCGCCTTTGGTGGCGTTCTTCCGGGTAACGAATATATAGTTGCTTCATCAAACGCACGCAACCCAGCCAATTATGACCTTGTAAAAATTAACATTGCCAATGGTAAAACTGAAATTTTACTTGAAAATCAAGATAACTATAATATTCCTGCCGCTCTTTCTCCTGATGGTCGTTACCTTTTATACAACAAGATGAACGGTATATCAGAAAACTACTTATGGATGCTTGACTTTGAGAGTGGTTTGGCTCACCGCATCCACCCAGAGGGAAGCTTTGCACAGTATAAAAACCCTTGCTGGACACCTGATAGCAAAGGATTTTACCTAATAACCGACTGGGATGATGATTTTTGCTATGTTGCTCATTATGACCTTGATACCCATACCCTTAGCCGCTTTTATGAACCTGACTGGGACGCATCAGGGCTAGCCTTATCAGATGATGGTCGTTATCTTGCAGTTAACGTTAATGAGGATGGATATTTCTGTTTGAAAGTATTTGACCTGAACCTTGGAGGTGAGGTTAATACTCCTAAGCCGCCACAGGGCGTAATACCATCGTTTTATGGCTTTAATTTTAGTGGACCTGGACACAGACTAATCTTTCCACTAATGAGTGTAAGGCGTCCGGGTAATGTCTGGATGCTTGATATTGATAATGATGCTTTATGCTGCCTCACACCCACACTTTGGGCTGGACTAAGTCCCGATATGTTGATTGAGCCGGAATTACATCGTTTCTCATCTTTTGATGGATTATCTGTACCCTACTGGCTCTACCGAAAACCTGGCACTGAGGCGGGCGCCCCTGTGGTGTTTGATATACACGGCGGTCCTGAAGGACAGGAGTGGCCAACATATGAGCCACTGCTTGCATACCTCATAAATGAAGGCTTCACCATTGTTGCACCTAATGTACGCGGCTCTACTGGATATGGTAAGCGCTATCATCATTTAGATGATAAAGAAAAACGCCTTGATAGCATTGCAGATGTTGCGGCGCTAGCAGAACACCTAGTTAAAACCGGTATTGCTCAGCCAGGCAAAATGGGTATAATGGGCGCAAGTTATGGCGGCTTTATGACGCTTTCCGGTATAACCGAGTATCCCAAGCTATTTTCTGCTGCCGTTGACACGGTGGGTATGTCTAACCTAGAAACTTTCTTAGAAAACACCGCAGAATACAGGCGAGCTCACCGTGAAAGTGAATATGGCAGCTTAGCCAACGATAGGGAGATCTTGCGTCGTGTTTCTCCCATACATAAGGCTGACCGAATAATCACTCCTTTGATGGTGGTGCATGGCGCTAATGACCCAAGAGTGCCGCTGAGTGAAGCGGAACAAATAGTAGGAAGCCTAAAATCTAGAGGCATTGCAGTTAAATTCCTCTGCTATCCTGACGAAGGGCATGGACTAGCAAAGCTGGAAAACCGTCTGGATTGTTATCCACAAGTCGCAGCCTTCCTAAAGGAACATTTAATGTCTTAATGTAATTGCTTTTAAGAGTACGTTGTATTTAACTATGCCCCACTCGTTTGATATAATAATATCTACAAGTGGGGTACTTTTTTGCTTTAACTAACTTTTGCAAAAAGAACCGGTAACAACAAAGCACCTAAGATATGAGTATCTTATTACTCAATGAAATAGCAATGGTTTTCTTAGCCATAATATATTTATTAATAATACCGTTCATGCTAAAAACACTTGGTTCCATTAGCTTAGCACTATTTATATTGGCTTATGAGTGCTCATTCCGGCAATAAAATCGTATACCGGTATAGGCAGTCCGTAGCTATATACGGGATAAACTATTATTATCTTGTCATATGTGTATCAACATTTCCAGAAAATATTGGAATATAACGGATTTCTCCGCCTAGTACTGCCTTTATACTTTCCGCAATATATACGCTGTTTCCTGTTGAAGAAAAATAGAATATGCCATTCCCCTTTATACTAAATCTCATAATCTAAAATAAAAAAAATTCACTACCAATTAACCATAGTATACTGAGTTAGTATTGGATTTGTGTAAAAAAACCCGTATAAATCAGGTGAATTTTTGCTTAGATCTTTTTAAGAATATTTTTTAACTGAAAAGCTACAAACAAATCTTCTATAAAGACCCATAATCATAATTAGGCAGGCGTTGTACGATATGTTATAATAAATAAAACAATAGACAAAGGAGGTAGCAAATGACAATTCTAGGGGCTGTTATGGTGCCGCACCCGCCACTTATAATACCTGCAGTTGGTAGAGGCGACGAAGCGCAGATTGAAGAAACCACCCGCGCCTATGTAAAGGTAGCGGAAAGTATTGCTGCATGGAAGCCTGACACGGTAGTAATTATCACCCCTCACAGCGTAATGTATCAGAATTATATACACATATCTCCCGGAGTTGGCGCTAAGGGAGATTTCGGTCGCTTTGGCGCGCACCATGCTAAGTATGAAGTAACATATGATAAGGCTCTGGTTTATGAGATAGAAAAGCTGGCTTCAGCTAATGAAATTGCCGCCGGTACACTAGGAGAGCGGCAACCTGCCCTTGACCATGGTTTTCTTGTGCCCCTACACTTTTTAATACATTCTATGAGCAATCCTTTGCCTTGTGAGTTTGTACGGATAGGGCTTTCCGGTCTATCCTTCGAAACCCACTACCGCCTAGGTATGCTAATAAGTGATGCGGCAGAGAAACTATCCCGCATGGTATGTATTGTTGCAAGTGGGGATTTGTCCCACTATGTCCAAGCAGATGGTCCCTATGGTTTCAGACCTGAAGGACCTAAGTATGACTCTAAAATAATGGATATCATGGGCAGGGCAGCATTTGATGAACTGCTTGCTATGCCTGAAGATTTCTGCGAAAAAGCCGGAGAATGTGGTCAACGCAGCTTTTTGATTATGGCAGGTGCCTTTGATGGCACTAAGGTAGAGGCAGATATGCTTTCTTACCAAGGTATTACAGGTGTAGGCTATGGCGTTGGCATATTTACGCCTATAGAGCCCGATAAAAGCCGACACTTTATTAATAAACAGGAGTGATATAATGCAAAGTCCTTATGTGCGCCTAGCGGTGCAATCCTACACCCATTACCTTAAAACAGGAAAGCCCATGCAAATACCTGATGGGTTACCCGAGGAGTTGACAAACAGGCAAGCAGGCGCATTTGTTACGCTATATAAAAATGGCAATCTGCGCGGCTGCATAGGCACAATAAGCCCCATTCGGAATAGCTTGGCGGAGGAGATTATTATGAACGCCATAAGCGCCGCCTTCCGTGACCCTAGGTTTCCGCCAATTAATGCGGATGAGCTGCCTGATATCGTATGTTCAGTAGATGTGCTTGAAACGCCCGAGCCCGTAATTGATATGCGTACGCTTGATGTTAAAACATACGGTGTTATAGTAAGCCGTGGGCATAAACGGGGTCTGCTGCTGCCTAATATAGGTGGCGTAGACACTGTGGAAGAGCAGGTTGATATAGCACGCCAGAAGGCGGACATAGCCCCGCATGAAAGTTTTACGCTTGAACGTTTTAAAGTGGTGCGGCATACATGAACCAGTGTCACCTTTGTCCTAGGCACTGCCAACTTGAGGAAGGACAAATTGGCTACTGCAATGCGCGGGTTATGAAGGGCAACGTATCTAAGCCCCTAAGCTATGGCAAACTTACCTCACTTGCACTTGACCCTATAGAGAAAAAGCCCCTTTCTATGTTTCACCCCGGAAAGCGAATTTTATCCGTTGGCAGCTTTGGTTGTAATATGAGCTGCTATTTCTGCCAGAACTATGGCATATCTAGGGCGGGTACTGATGACAGCCGTTGGCAGGAATTTAGCCCAGAGGAACTGTGTGCCTTAGCTATAGAGCTTGTGCCAAAAGGCAATATAGGCATAGCTTTCACCTATAATGAACCTATGCTTAATTTGGAGTTTATATCAGATTGCGCTGATATACTTAAAGTTAAAGAGCTTAAAACCGTAGTAATTACAAACGGCAACTTCTGCATTGACGCAGTGGGTAATGTTATAAAAAAGGTAGACGCTTTCAATATAGATTTAAAAGGCTTTAGTGATAGCTGGTACCGCAAACTTGGCGGTGATTTTGATACCGTGAAAGCCTTTATACAAGAAGCCTGCAAAACAGTTCATGTAGAAATAACCACACTTGTTGTTCTGGGTCAAAATGATAGCACAGAAGAAATAGACGCCCTCGCCCGCTGGCTTGCAGGTATAAGCCCAGATATACCCCTTCACTTAAGCCGCTATTTTCCCCGCTATAAGGCGCTTGATACGCCTACGGATAAGCAAGCGCTGTTTAACCTTGCAGAAATTGCAAGACTGCACCTGAAGTATGTGTTTGTGGGTAATTTGTGAAACACATATTTATGTACACATTAGGATTCGTAACCTATTTCAAAGATCTAAATACACTACTAACCCTAGGGCTTAATTTTTATGTAAGATTTTTTACCTATCATATTCTGTATATGGTAATTAAATTACTGAAATTCTATTGCTATTCGCTTGCCTTGAAATTGTAAAGGGGTTTAATCTGATGCAGTATTTTAGCGGTAGGCGTGATTGACTGCATAATAAAATCTATACTCTTGTATGCCATAGGCGCTTCGTCCAAAGTATCGCGGTTTATGGATGTGGTAAATATGCCTTCCATCTGCGCCTTGTACTCTTTAAGGTTAAGGTTGCTGAATGCTGCCCGGCGGCTCATAAGCCTGCCTGCTCCGTGGGGGGCGGAATAATTCCAATCCGGATTGCCAAGGCCTTCACATATTAGGCTGCCGTCCCTCATGTTAATTGGTATTAGCAGCTTTTCCCCCGCTTTAGCTGATACTGCGCCTTTTCTTAGCAGCATACTGCCTATCTCCACATAATTATGTATTGTAGTAAAGCGGGATTTTTCCTCCCAGCTCATGCCATCAAACAGAATATCCACCATTGCCTTACGGTTTAACACAGCAAAACGCTGTATTATTGCCATATCGTGCAAATAATCTGCCATGAGCTGCCCTTCTACATAAGCTAAATCCCGTGGAACGGGCAGCTTTCTGCTTTCATCTTTTTTTAGACGTTTTAATGTTGGGGCAATCTCCCTTTCCCTGCCTTGTGCTTTTAATTCCGCCATAAGCTCACCTAGTTGAGCTTTGCTAGTGCCGCTTAATTGCTTAACTGCCTCACGCTGGTAGTATGTGGCAACCTCATGCCCAATGTGGCGGCTGCCGGAATGAACAACTGCATAAACCCCGCCTTCCTCATCCTGAGCAATTTCTATAAAATGGTTTCCGCCGCCGAGCGTACCAATGCTATGGCGCGCCCTATTTAGGTTTACCTTTTCGCGGCAGCGAAGGCTGTCTAAATCCGCCTGCTCATGCAAGGGGTGGGGAGCATCTCGCACATCTCTACCTGATGGTATACGCTTTCTAATTAGATAATCCAGACGATCAAAATCTAAGTTTTTATGCGTTATTTCTACGGTTTCTATGCCGCAGCCAATATCAACACCTACCATGCCAGGCACTATTTTATCTGTTATAGTCATAGTGGTGCCGATTGTGCAACCAATGCCTGCGTGTACATCCGGCATAATACGGATTTTGCTATCAGCAAAAGCTTGCTGGTCACAAACGGCTTTTATCTGCGCTTCTGCCTGAGGTTCTAAAACTGTTGTAAATACCAGTGCTGTGTTGTGCTTACCTTTAACTTTAATCAATATTTCTTCTCCATTTTAAATAATAAATGTTCTTATTCATTACCAGAAAAACTTTTAAGATATGTATTTTGCGGTGTTTGGCTTTGGCTAAAAAACTTCCTTGATAAATTTATAGAAATTTTACACAATCCGCTTATATTTACCTAAAGCTAAAACCCACCTTTTATTATTATACCCTACTTCAATATTTTTTGGTAGTTTGCTCTGCCTAACCAGACTAGATACCACTAGTATTATTACTGTACTTTTTCAGGATTATTTCATATAAACTTGTTTAACCCGATTAAATTGATTAAAATGTGCTTGCTTTTCCTAACCGGAAAAGATTGACATTATAGGTAAATAGAAATTTTCTATTACCTATCCAAATGAGCATTAGGAGGCTATACAATATGGAATTGTACACCGATATAGCCGCCCGCTGCCAAGCGCTGCGGTCGGACATGACGCTAAAAAACATATACGCCCTCACAAATGAAAACCCAAAACGCATTGCCGCCCATTACCTAGAGAACGATGAGGAAAAGACCATTACCTTTGAGCAGTATGACTACATGATAAAATCATGGTCTGTTTACCTTATGAAGGTGCTTGGCCGGGAAAGCCAGGACAAATTTGTGGCCTTACAGCTTGATACCTGCAAAGAATGGTACGCTGTGTTCTGGGCACTTGTACAGACTGGTTATCAACCCTTGCTTATTGATGCCAATCTAAACGATACAATGACTACCTACCTGTTAAAGCAAGGCGGGGCTGTGGGTCTAATAAGCAAAAACAAACGGCAACTTCCTTTGGATATTATTCAAATAAAGGCGGAAGATGTTTTTAGCGCACCAGATGCTACTCCTGATGCTAATGTGCCTTGGGCTAATATGGTAGCGCTGTGCACATCAGGTACCACTGAAACCAGCCGTATATATGTATATGAACAAAAAGCCTTATGCGAACAGGTGTTAAACTCCGATCTCTTGCATAAAGCCAACCCGCGCATTGTAAATTCTCATATGCAGCGCAACCTAGCCTTTTTACCCTTCCACCATATATTTGGTTTTATGGTATGCATGATGTGGTGTAATTTTGTTGGCTATGAAAGCGTATATATTAAAGACCGTGCGCCTGAAACCATTTTAAGCGCTATGCGCCGCTTTAAGGTGAACTTCCTTTGTGCAGTACCCCTGCTTGCTAATTCCCTTTCAATTGGTCTTAATAAAAAAGTGGCTAAGGAAAAGCCAATAAAACGCTTTGCCTTTAAAACACTTAAAGGCATTTCCCTTGCTATTCAAAGTATTGCTCCCAGATTTGGCATGGATTTTGCTAGGAATGTGCTTTTTAAATCTGTAGTGGAGCAGCTTTTAGGACCGGATGTAAACTGCGTAATACTGGGCGGCAGCCATACGCCACGCGAGCATATGCGTAATATTGCAGCACTTGGCTACTATACCGTGTGCGGCTTTGGAATGACGGAAACCGCCATCACTAGCGTGGAAACAGGTATGAATCTGCATACCCGTACATCGGGTTCCGTTGGCAGGCCTTTTTCAAGCGTTGAATATAAAGTAATCCCGAGCGGTAAACAAGCTAATACTGGAGAAATGCTAATCCGCGGGAGTAGTATACATACAGGAAGGCTTAAAAACGGTAAGCTTTCTTGCCCTGATACAGATGAACTCGGTTGGTACCGTACAGGGGATATTGTTCGCCTTGAAAGAGGCATGCGTATGTATGTTGAAGGCCGCAGCAAGGATGTAATAATAAACGAATCCGGTGAAAATATTTACCCTGATGAAATTGAGGATTATTTCGGTCTGCTTGAGGGCGTGGAACAATTCAGCGTTCTGGGTATCCGCAGCACTGACGCCAAACGAGCTAAGCACCGCAGAAAAACCAGCCTTGCATATGAAGACATCACGCTTGTACTGAATGTTGGTGAATATTACCAAGATAGTGACTTTTTAACCCAGCTTATGCAGCAGATAAGCCGCCTTAATGGACGTTTGCCTGTTATGAAAAAAATAACGCGCGTACTTGTAACCTCTGAGCGTTTTGCAACTGCAAGCGGCATAAAAGTTAAACGCTTGGCGCTTAAGGACGCTATTGAAAACCGCCGTATCCCCTATCGCGATATGAGCCTAAAAAATTTAGAACAGCCCATAGTAAGCGAAAGCGAAGTAACTAGTTCCAAAGATCTAAGCAGGGATGAAATTAAGAGCAAGGTTCGCAGTATATATGCACAAGTGCTTGAAATTCCTACGGAACAAATATTAGACGATTCTCATTTTATTAGCGATTTGGGCGGAGATAGCCTGCAGGTGTTATCTGTTTCCATTAAAGTTGAAGATATGTTCTCAGTGCTTATTCCAACTGAGGAATACAACCAGTGCGTGAGCGTAAACGCACTTGCAGATATTATAAGCGCACACCTTAAGGGCGAAAGTAGCAAACCAAAAGCTACAATTAGTGAAGAGGTTGTCCCCATTACACGATTTGAGGACAGCCCAGAGTATAAGGCATTTGCTTTGCGCGAGCAGGCTCTCATAGGTACTGGACAAGAAAATCCTTATTTCATTCGCCATGACAGTGCGCTTAAAGATGTTTCTCTTATGGACGGGGTAGAAACCCTAAACTTTGGTTCTTACAACTATGTTAGTATGTCAGGTCGTCCTGAAGTAAATAAAGCAGCCAAAGCAGCCATAGATAAATACGGCACATCTGCCTCAGGTTCAAGGCTTCTAGCCGGTGAAAAAAGCCTATATCAGGAGTTAGAACGTGAAATCGCAGAATGGAAAAGAACTGAGGATGCACTTGTACTAGTAAGCGGTCATGCTACAAATGTTACCTTCGTTGGAAACTTCTGCGGCAAAAATGACCTAATACTATATGACGCACTATCCCATAACTCCATAAACCAGGGCTGCAAACTAAGCGGAGCTACCGCTAAGCCCTTCCCCCATGATGACCCGGATTCACTTGAAAGTATGCTTAAATCCTTGCGAAACAAATTTGAAAAAGTGCTAATAGTAATAGAGGGCGCTTATTCTATGGACGGAGATATAGCTAATGTACCAGCCTTTGTAAAGATTAAAAAGGAATACGGCTGCTTTCTGCTGGTTGATGAGGCACATTCTGCCTGTGTAATAGGTGAAACCGGCGGCGGTGTAGATGAATACTTTGGTCTTAAGCCCGGGGACATAGACATAAAGATGGGCACCCTGTCAAAGGGGCTAGGTACCTGTGGAGGCTACCTCGCAGGTTCCAAAAATCTTATCACATATCTGCGCTATAATCTGCCCGGTTTTGTTTTTTCAGTTGGTATTTCCCCGCCGCTTGCGGCTGGTACCTTGGAAGGTATTCGTCTCTTACGCAGCGATAAATCTATTATTCAGTCCCTGCAGCGCAATATTAAGATATTTGTGGAAGAAGCTCATAAAAGGGGACTTAATACCTGCTTGGCTGGAGAAACAGCTATTATACCGATTCTTGTAGGAAGCGATGAAAACGCATTCCTGCTATCAAATATACTTCGCCATAAAGGAATATTTGTACCGCCCGCCGTGTTCCCAGCTGTACCCAAAGGTAAGGCTAGGCTTCGCTTCTGCGTAGTTAGCGAACACAGAGAAGAGCAAATTATAAAAGCGCTTGATTGTTTGATTGAAGCTGCAAAAGAATCAGACATAGAACTACCCGCATAAAGGAGAGCAAACCGGTGCATTTACATATATAATAGAGATTAATAAAACTCAAGAAAATACCAACTCATAGACCACTTACAAATATTTAATAAAAGCCCTAAAATGAACTACCGCAGCAGATAAAACGAATAAATGCCATATAACGTGATTATATTTCAGCTTTTTCGATTTATAAAACAGCGTCCCAAGGGTATATAATAGACCGCCTATAAACATAAGCACTCCAAACTGCCAGTACCGATGATACATAATCGGCTTAATTAAAAACACAGCCATCCAACCCATGGCTATATACAGCACAGTAGAAAGTCCGTTATATTTATCCATCTTTTTTTTGATGGCAACTTTGTATATGGTACCTGAAATAGCTATAGACCACATAAGCACAAGGAAAATTATTCTTTTCCAGCCATCAGTCAATAAAAGAATAGGTGGAGTAAAGCTACCAGCTATAAAGTAATAAATGGATATATGGTCAAATATTCTCAAAATAGACTTTGCTTTTTTATGTTGAATAGCGTGGTATAGGGTGGACATAAGGAACATTAGTATAAAGCACGCACCATATATACAGTAAGCAACAAGGGCAGTCAGATTTTTTACGTTTATGCTCCTTAAAATAAGTACAACTAAAAAAACCACTCCCAATACCACGCCTATTCCATGAGTAATGGCGTTCCAAATTTCGAGTATTATTCTATCTTTTGCATTAATTAGTTTTTCTTTCACAGTTCATCTCCTATTCTTATTGAATTATATCACGGATTTTATAAGAGGGCGAGTTGTAAAATAAAGTGCAACAGAAAAGACCACTCTTTCTCTGATACAATATTAGTGCAAAAAACAAGTAAAGGAGAAAGAAATGGCCTACAATTATTGTATCAGAAAGAGGAAGAAAGGTAC
>DUQK01000058.1 GCA_012837835.1 Christensenellaceae bacterium
ATCTCGCTTTTTGTGTTTGATTGCTAGAAACTTAATAGATTACCTAATTCTTTTGAAAAACAGATTCCCACATAAAAACAAAACGGTTCTAGCTTAATCGCTAAAACCGATTTGTCTACGGTCTGAAACAAAATACATTTTGTTTCATTTTATTTTTCTCCTAAATATTTGTTGATAGCAGCTTGTTCCACCGCTAAAGCATTTTTAAATGAAGTTAAATACCATTCAAACCCTTCCGCGATTTCCCCGTCAGATTTCAGAGTAACAGCAGATGATGAAACAAACACCCTATTTTGTAAATAGTCATATAACAAAAACACCCATACCAGCACAACAACCCGGTGATCTTCTATTGCCGAAATAGCATTTTTAATACCCACCCACGTTTCTACAAGCGAGTATGTTCACAAACCATTTTCTAGGTGTCTTTTCCATATATAACTACCCGAAGAAACAAAGATGTAGTTTGAGCAATCGCTACCGACTTAATACGTGTAGACCCAAGTTCAATGCCATGAAAAATATTCTTTTTCATCACGTGGCTCTTTTCTATAAAATATAGATCTGACGCCTTCAAGGAGCAGAATGGCTTTATGACGATTTTCAATAAACACTGCTAGTTTTTCTTTATGTCTATTTTAAATATATCAAAGGACGTTTTATATAATTTTCTTATTATTAATAGATAATTATCGTTTGAAATAAATCTGAAAGAGTGTAAACCACTAACACATCAAACCTTTCCACTTTTCAAGCACTTAACTAGAAGCAGGAGGATAGTGCTCTACACAACACAGATAAGGAGTAATTTGCGATAATTTGGTTGCAACACTGAACTTTCAATCGCATGCTCTTTTTTTACACAAAGCTTAAAAAACAAACAATATTGGCAGATATTTAGAATACTAGTTTACGAAGCAAAGAAACCGGTTAAACCACCAAACTATAGTAAAAACATAAAACTCCAAAGCTCCTATAACATCTAATAAAGCTAACTTCCCAATTTAATAAGGGTGAGGAAAGTAGATACCTAACCATGAATTTTTTTGTTTATATATAAAATATTTTTATAAATTGATGCATAAGTTGATGCTTGGTTCAAATTATTTAGTAATTATTTAGATTACTTTCATATTACTGTATTCCCCCATATGATATTCAAACTCTTAACAATTATTGATATCATATACTTAGCATAAATCAAATACTCACAAATGTCATAATATCTCGGTACTCGTTCCAGCAGGAGTTTTCAAAGCAGGGATCTTCATTAGTAATAATGTTAGTAATATCAGTTAAAGATGCAAGGCGATAATTAGAAGTGCGGTTAAATTTGGTGGAATCAGCTAATAATATTTGTTGCTTTGATTGTTCTATCATTACTGATTTTACACGAGCAATTTCATCGCCTTGGTCGGTTAAGCCGTTGTGTTTATCGATTGAATTTACAGAAAAGAACATAATATCTGCAAACCAATTTTTCAATTCTTTATCTGCTGTGTAACCCACAAAAGAAGCACTGGGAGCATTATATTTACCTCCAGTACAAAACAATTGGCATTCCAGCTGCTGTGCAACAAGCGAAGCCATCGTTAGACAGTTTGTAATTATTGTTAGATTTTTACGGCTACGAAGAAAAGGAATGACTTCCATAACAGTCGTAGAACCATCTAGCATAATTATTTGGTTATCTTTAACAAAATCTGCTGCATAGCGCGCTATAGGACGTTTAAGGTGGAGATTACTCGCTTTTCTAAGCACCTGAGGCGTTTCGGAATTTGAATGATCATTAAAAACACAACCACCATGTGTAAGACGAATCAAATTTTCATGCTCTAATTTTTTAAGGTCACGCCTTATGGTTGATTCACTAAAGGAAATTTCTTTACAAATTTCTCCTATAGTAAGATAGTTGTTGGCTTTTATCAATTCCAAGATCATATAGCGTCTTTCTATTGGTAGCATGCTGATTCAATTCTCCTTTTTTAAGATATAATCTTCCAAAAATCATGACAGAAATTGACGAATTTTCTATTTGTCTGTCATTATTGAAAGAATATTTCCATCAAGTATATAATAACATTTTAAATATCATATGTCAATTTTCAAAACGTACAATAAAAAAATCTTTTGCCATAAATAGATTTTCTTCACGAAAACTACACGTGAATTTGTTTATAATTTTACATTGTCAATTTAATATATGTTTGAAGTATTTTGAATGGAGGTTCAAACGATGAAAAAATTCCGTCACCTATCACTCTTCCTTGCTATGCTGCTTATGCTTAGCATAGTACATGTTGCTTCCGCTGAAGTTGTCGAAATTGACTTCTGGCATTCTTGGGGAAGCGGCAAAAACTATGAGGCTGTTACCACTCTAGTAAATGAATTTAATACTAAGTGGGAAGGTAAATACCATGTAACTGAAACCTTTTCAGGCAACTATGCGGAAGTACTTTCCAAGGGTGTTGTTGCTTACTCCGCCAATGAAAACCCCACCGTATCCGTTGTTGATGCTTGCATGAGCCTCAACGCTAAAGAATATGGCATTATGACCAATCTTAGCGAAAAAGCCGCTGCAGATAAAAACTATGACATCAATCAATTCATGCCCGGAATGCTGATGTTCTCAACTGACGCCGAAGGCAATGTATGGTCCTTGCCTTTTGCTCGTTCTACTCAAATCATGTATGTTAACAACGATTTAATTAAATCTGTAATGGGCGAAGCCAAGATACCCGCAACATGGGATGATATTTTTGAAATATGTAAAGTATGGAAAGAAACCCATGACGCACCTGGATATTCACATCCAGTTGGTGGTGGATACTATGCTTGGTATGTTACCACATTGGGTGGTGAATACATGAACGCCGCAGGCGATGCCGGCTGCATGTACCTGAATGATGGTTGGGAAAAAGCCCTTACTATGTGGCGCACTGCCATTGATAACGGCTGGTATCAAGTACCTTCACTGTCAACCGCCGGATACTATGAGGATTTTATGGCAGAAAAGCTTCCCATAATGTTCACTTCAACAGGTTCACTAACAAACATACTTACTAATGCTGAGTTTGATGTAGGCGTTGGCTATTTACCCGGTGGTTTACAGGAAGATGGCTCTATCCTTCGTTCCGTATCTACCGGTGGCGCAAACCTAATGCTCTATAACAACAAATCAGAAGCTGAAACCGAAGCAGGCTGGGAGTTTATAAAGCATATGACAAGCACCGAAGCCAATGTATATCACAATGCCACTACTGGATATATACTTAGCCATATAGGCGCAGATAAATTGCCTCAGGTTCAGGAGCTATGGACCAAAACCCCTGAATTTAAAGTAGCATATGACCAACTGCAATTTGTACACGAATCTTATGTATCCAAGTATACCAGCGAAATCGATCTCGAAGTCGTTGACACTCTGAATGCATTTGCCATGGACAATATGACTGTTGAAGAGGGCTTAGAAGCACTAAAATACACATTTGAAAACATAATGCCAAATGGTATAACCGACACCTATTAATAGGTTTCTATCCTTGGGAGGGACGAATCAGTTTTAAATGATTCGTCTCTCCTTATGAGTCAATGATAATTCATAAAGTATTATTCACAAAAACCGGAACACACGGAGGTCTACAATGGCAGAAATTCGCTTTGAGAAAGTAAGCAAAAAATTCGGGACAAAAACCATCATTAAGGATTTAGACTTAACAATTGAAGATGGCTCTTTCACCGTTATGATAGGGCCATCTGGTTGCGGCAAAACCACACTGCTTAGGATGATAGCTGGTATTGGCCCGCAAACATCCGGCAAAATTTATCTTGATGGAAAGGATATTAGCGACATTCCGCCAGCAAAACGCAATGTAGCAATGGTATTTCAAAATTACGCCATATATCCGACTATGACAGTGCGTGAAAATATTGAGTTTGGTCTAAAAAACAACAAGGTACCTAAAGAAGAACGTGACCGGCTAGTACGCGAAGTCACTGAAAGCGTTGGTATTGATGATTTGTTAGAACGAAAACCAAACACCCTTTCAGGCGGTCAGCGTCAACGTATTGCACTTGCGCGCGCAATGATTAAAAAGCCCAAGGTGTTTCTGATGGATGAACCACTTTCCAACTTAGATGCAAAACTACGTTCCGGTATGCGTACCGAACTGATAGAATTACATAAAAGGCTTAAAACCACCTTTGTATATGTAACACATGACCAGATAGAAGCAATGTCTATGGCAAGCCATATTATACTTATGAATGATGGTGAAATAATACAATCCGATTCACCTAGAGATATATACAACAATCCAAAGAATCTATTTACTGCACAGTTTATCGGTTCACCACAGATGAATGTGCTAAAAGCTGCTGGAAACGAGATTAGTTTCTGTTTCCGCCCTGAAAAGGTACATATGAGTATAGAAGCCAGCAATCTCTTTTATTGCCGCAAAGGTGAAATTGTTACTAAAGAAATGTTGGGTTCTGAAACATTATATCAGATACGTTTTGAAGGACAGTCTGTTATGGTAAAGTCTCTAGATGACAACTTTCAAGAAGGACCTATATACATTTCAGTAGATAAGCAGGATATTCTACTTTTCGATATAGATGATAAAATCATTCCTCCTCATTCAACTCAGCATGAACAGTGGCTAAATATTATTGGGGGTGTTACTTATGCATGAGGGAGTTAAAAAAACAAGATGGGATATTATAAGACCTTATGTGTTTATTTTTCCTGCTATGTTTTTTATCTTTCTTTTTGTCGTATATCCTTCAATCGACCTTATCATCCGCTCTTTTCAGGAATGGAATTTGATTGCAGCCCCTAAATGGGTAGGTCTTGAAAACTATAAATATAATTTTGGAAAGCGTGAGTTTGTAGAATCTATTAGAAATACAGCAATTTACGCAGTTTGTATGGTTGGTATAGGAATGACTCTTTCTACACTGCTGGCAGTATGGCTTAAAAATAACACTTGGCTAAATAATTTGACTCGTAATGTAATGTTCATGCCACATGTTATTTCGCTGCTTTCTGTGGCGATGGTATGGACTTGGATAATGAACAAAGATAACGGACTCCTCAATACTGTGCTCAATATCTTTGGTTTACCGAGCTTAAAATGGATAGACAGCCGTGATACTGCCATGATGTCAGTTATCATTGTAGCATTGTGGAAAGCTCTTGGTTACAATACATTGTTAATCCACGCTGCAATTCAAAATATACCTTCAGAATTATACGAGGCGGCTGACCTTGATAATGCAAACAGACGAAGTGTGTTTTTCAAGATAACATTACCTATGATTTCCCCTCAGCTTTTCACGCTACTCATCACTAATACGATAGGCTCGTTTAAAGTTTTTGAAACTATACGCATTATGACAAAGGGCGGACCCGGATCTGCAACACAGGTTTTGGTTTATTATATCTATAAGCAGGCTTTTCAGCTTAATAAAATCGGTTTAGCAGCCGCCGCAGGTGTTGTTCTTATGGCAATTGTCGGTGTGCTTACCATAGTGTACTTTGTTGTACTTTCAAAAAAAGTGCACTACCAATAGTACAAGAATGTAGAATCAATACCAATTGTAAGAAATGGAGTGCATTATGAAGAGAAAAATTACCTTTTCGAGTATTATGGGTGTTTTGTTCAAGATTTTTTTAACCATTATTTTCATTTTTCCATTTTATTGGATGATAATTACCGGTATGAAAACTTATCAGGAAACAGTTCAGTTCCCACCATCATTATGGCCGGAAAGTATTCAATGGGATAATTACAAAACAGTATGGGATTCAGGTCCTTATCCAACTTATTTAAAAAACTCCATAACAGTTTGTGTTTCTGTATTAATTTTGCAGGTAGCTATCATGATTCCGGCTGCTTATGCTTTTGCTAAATACGATTTTAAAGGCAAGAATTTTATGTTTTCTCTCATAATGGTTGCCTTTATGATTCCGGGACAGGTCACCTTTATTTCTATCTACAACATGATGGCAAAGGCTAATCTATTACGCACTTTATGGCCGCAGATAATTCCACATGCAGCTAACTGTTTTGGTATATTTTTACTTAGGCAAGCATTTATGCAGGTACCGGAAGAACTATTAGAATCGGCGCGCTTGGATAATGCAAATGAGTTCCAAGTGCTTACTGAAATTATGTTACCTATGGCTATGCCTACCCTAATTTCTATTATGTTGCTTTCGTTTATTGCCCACTGGAATGACTATTTCTGGCCCTTTATTATGAGCACAACAAAGGAAGTATATCCACTTACCATTGGTATTGCAGCACTTAGAGATGTTGAAGGCGCTTTTGCATGGGACATTATTATGGCAGGTAATACTATCCTTGTTTTGCCTATAATTATTGTTTATGCCATCTTACATAAGCGCATAATACGCGCATTTGCATATACCGGTATTAAATAAGGGTGTTTTTGTTACAATAGGTGTTTCTTGCGCTAGCGTTCTAAGCCCTAAGACCGGAGGATTTAGGCTTGAGGATTTCAACCAAGTTGCGCCTAATGTAAAGGTCTGTCGGCCTTAATATATTAAAAGGAGTTAAATTGATTATGGCAAAACATGTTATAGTTATTTCCAATGATGCTATGGTATATGAGGACCTTCTTACACTAAAGGCTCTCCCCACCTTTGCATCCGTTTGGAACCAGATAGCGCAAGTTAAGCATGTACGCTCAGTATACCCAACCATTACTTACCCCTGCCATACCACAATGATTACCGGTGTATATCCTGACAAACACGGTATTGTTAATAACGAAACCCCGGAGCTGCTTGTACAGACATCCGTTTGGCACTTGTTCCGTAAAGATATTATGGTACCCGACTTGTTTGATGTTGCTAAGAATAACGGGCTTACTACAGCTTCGGTTTTCTGGCCGGTTACTGGCAATCACCCCAACATTGATTTTTTAATCAATGAATATTGACCACAAAATAAGGATGAATCTCTACAAGATTGTTTTATAAACTCCGGCAGCAGCCCTGAAGTAATAAAAAAAGTTGTTGAACCTAATCTCTGGCGTTTAGTAAATCGTACGCATCCCTATTGCGATGATTTTATATACAATTGCGCTTGTTCTATGATTAGAAAATTCAAACCCAACCTATTAATGATACATCCTGCCAATTTAGATGATTATCGTCATAAAACTGGTGTATTCACTAAAAAGGTAACGCACGGTCTTCATGAAATTGATTTATGGATGGGGCAACTTATTCAAGCTACAAAGGACGCAAATATCTACAATGATACTGATTTTATAATGGTCAGCGACCATGGTCAGTTGAACATAACACGCGCTGTGGCAATAAATGTAATGTTTGCTAGAAACGGTTTGATTGGCGTTAATGAAAATGGTGAAATTACAGATTGGACAGCTTTTTGTAAGTCTGTCGGACTATCAGCACAAGTTTACCTTAAAAATCCAGACGATACGGATACATTAAAGCATACGCATGATTTTCTCAATTGGATGTGCGAAGAGGGTGTTTATGGCATCAGTCGAGTTTACGCAGCTAAAGAAGCACAGGAAGAGGAACATCTTGCAGGAGATTTTTCTTTTGTACTTGAAACCGATGGTTATACTGCCTTTCACAATGACTGGCGTATGCCACTGGTTCGCAGCAAAGTTCTTACTGATTATCGCTATGCTAATGCATCTCACGGTCACCACCCCGATAAGGGACCGCAACCTACCATGTTTGCCTTTGGTCCGGATTTTAAGCCCGGCGCAACAATAGAACGTGCACGCTTAGTCGATATAGCTCCCACTGTTGCAAAAGCATTGGAAATTAATTTTATAAAATCAGATGGACAAATCTTGGAACAACTATTTCGCTAAGTTTTATCTGTCATTATTTTTGTTATTCAACTTAATATTTTTTTGCTTCTTACAGCTGCAGTTTTAGTGCACTCTATCACAGAAAGCTCGACAAAATTCTTTAGGTTTGCGATAATGAAATTAAAGATGATTTTTGGTAAAATTTTAGCGATTTAAATCTAAGGAGGAGTAACACTTATGAGCAAACGAATTGTGGTTGCTATGGGCGGAAAGGCTATTCTATACAAAGAAGCGTCCGCTGCAGCTCAACAACAAGAAGTTATTAAAATATGTAAATCCATTGCAAATCTTATTATGGAAGGCTATGAAGTAATAATCACACATGGAAATGGTCCGCAGGTTGGAAACCTTCATTTACAACAACGCGCTGCCAATAGTCCGGAAAATCCTATATTTCCTTTGGATAGTTGTGTAGCTATGACTCAAGGTAGTATTGGATATTGGCTTCAAAATGCACTGAGTAACATTTTGCACAAATTAGGTTGTGACAGGGATGTAGTTTCTCTTATTACTCAGGTTGAAGTAGATGCAACTGACCCTGCTTTTAGCGCTCCTACCAAACCCATTGGTCCATTTTTGTCAAAACAAAAAGCACTTCAGGAAAAAGAAGCGATGGGTGGCTCCTACATGGAGGATGCTGGACGCGGTTGGCGCAAAGTTGTTCCTTCTCCCCATCCTATCGATATTATAGAAAAAACATCCATCAAAAAACTAATAGACAACGGAACTATTGTAATATGTTGTGGTGGAGGTGGCATCCCTATCGTTAAAAGCAAAGATGGCTACCAAGGTGTTGAAGCCGTCATTGATAAGGATTTAGTTGCCGAACTGCTTGCAACCGAACTTCAGGCCGATACCCTACTTATATTAACTGGCGTAGATAATGTGTATGTGGATTTCGGGAAAGATACCCAAAGAGCACTATTTCAAGTTAGTAGCTCTGAACTGCGAAAACTGATAACTGAAGGACAATTTTCTCCTGGCAGCATACTACCCAAAATTGAAGCAGCTATTCGCTTTACCGAAAGCAAAAAAGGTCGGCGAACCATTATTACTTCCCTTAAAAACGCCGGACTAATAGATGAAGGAATGGGTACTCATATTATTTAGAGTATATATTTAATTATTAGTGGCATTTAATAATAATTTAAATGGTATTTTTAAATGCAACTGTCAAGTAAAGTTCGCAACTTTCACCTCCGCTCATAAATCGTGCTGCCTGTTTGTTAAGTGATCTGAGCGAATCCTCGCTCAGATATGCATTGCTTACTGACCAGTCTTCTGAGTATTCTCTCAGGTACATAGTTACTAGCCTTAGATAAGATTCAGAGCTTGGAAATATTCCAACAACTTAATTCTACGCCGTATTTCCCAGTTCAGTCTCTCTAGCATGTTGTTTGAGCTGACCTTTCTGGAGTCTAATTGAGGGAAAGTGAGGTAAGTAAGAGCGTCCTCTAATCCTTCTTCAAGAATGTTAATAGCCTTGGGATACTTGTTTCTGTACTCGTCGATCAGTTCCTTGGCTCTTCGCCTAGCTATGGCAATATCACTTGTCTGCCAGATACCCTTTAACTGACCAGTAAACCGCTCCTTATCCTTATGCGGTACATGAATAAGTATGTTTCGCATGAAATGCACTTTGCAGCGTTGCCAGCTAGTACCTGGGAAACATGATGTAATTGCAGCTACAAGACCTTTGTGAGCATCTGAAATGATTGCTCAAGCCTCTTTTCTTAAGCTTTTCAAATAGCTGTTTGTAGCTTTCCTGTGACTCTTCAAGCATTGGTTCTATAGCCAGCACCTCTCGCTTGCACTCGTTATTCACTCCGCATACTAGCAATATGGCCACGCTTACGACAGGACTTGCATACCGTACCTTCTCATACATTGCATCTACCCATAGTACAGGATATGAAACTGCTGTTAGCGGACGATTGCTGCTTCACTGCGTTTACGCTCGGTTACAAAGAAAGGTATATAACCGCCATTTCATATCTTAGGAACTATAAGATACATAGTACCCAATCTGATGTCTAAGCGGCGCAGACGAAATCCGCAGCGGTAACTTGTTCTTGTTTCACTTTGTTCATGCTTATTTGCACCAATCTTATTAGAAACCTCCACTTTCATCATCTTTTGACACAGCCATTCCAGCATACTTAGCATTGGATCTTAAGTATCCATAAATGGAATAGCAATCTTTCTAGGTTTATGGTATTCTTGTTTTGAGCCATTGGTTTCTCCTTCTTTTGAATGTTTGACAACATACATTGTAGCGGAGTTCCAGTGGCTTTAACATACCTTATGACTAAAACCTTCTGAGTAAAGTTGCGAACTTTAGTGTACTCTATCAGAATAGCGTACTCTTCAAACTTAAACTTTTCTTACTTTTAGCCATCGGTATCTACATCATATAAATATCTTAGTCATATTATCTAAAACCAAATTCTAACATTTTTAATTTTTCTTCCCACCTGCATAAAGTTTAAAATTTAGTATACTTTATCAATATTTTATTATGATTACTGGTTGTATCGATATCGAAACGAACTTTATGACCTTTTTTCGGTATGTATTTGCATGTACTGCTTGGGAGATAGCTGTGTGTTCTTTTTGAAGTCCTTGCTGAAATGATAGATGTCATAATAGCCGAGTTTGGCGGCGATTTCTGAAATCGTAAACAATTTGCTGAAAAGTAGCTGTTTAGCCCAGTAAATGCGGACAGATTCCTTGTACTGCAAGGGAGTAAAACCTGTTTTATCCTTAAATACCCTTCTAAAATGTGAAACGCTTAGTTTGCAGAGCCCAGCCAATTCAGTGACAGAGATTTTCTGATCATAGAAACGGTGAATGTAATTGATGGCGGGCAGAATCCGATTTTCCCTTGGGATATCTTCCGTATTTATTGTATTAAGATGGAACAAGTCGAGGATTAGCTGTCCGAGCTGGATTTTTGTTTTGAGAACATACAAGGGTGAACGCTCATCCCAGAGCTTCAGCAACCATTCAATTTGTTTGACAAAATGTGGATGCTCAGTAAGCTGAATTAATGTTGGTAATCCAATAGTATTAAATGCATTATCCGGAGAAATGTCAAAGGCAGTGGTAATGTACTCAAATTCATCATTGGAAGCCAATACACTATACTGCTCTCCCTTACTGAGAATCAGTAGTGAGTTCTTTTGAAGCTGGCTGCATCCCTCCGCATTTTCAAAGGTACCAAGACCATCAGTTACAAAAATAAAGCCATCCTTATTTCGACTTTTGCACCTATAAACAAATTCGGCTTTTTCTCTTTTTTTGATGACAATCGAAATATCACCAATGCTAATATCGTAATAATTCTGCATCAATCGTCCTGCCTTTCCTATTCTTATCATAATAGCGTATCAAGATTAAAATGTAAATAAGCGTTATTTACAAATTAACGATTTTTTCTTGCATTGCTCTTAATAAAGTCTTTAATTATAATATTAAAAATATTTTTGGAGGTAAATATTATGTCATAACGCTTTACTGCTCCGCATGTTATGCTAAACTAGCAAGATTGTTGCGGTGTTTTACCCTTTCACTTAATGTAACTTATAAGATCGCGTTTGACCAATGAAAAATAAAATCATCAGGAGTAAGAATAATGGTTCGTTTTGAAAAAATTACACTTCCGGCAGCCGAGTTAGGCCCATCCAATCCCATGCCAGATATCAGAAATGTCAGCTATATACACACGGGATATGAAATAACTGATAAAGTTGAGCATGAAGAATGTAAGTATTTAGGAAAAGGTATGATTCCCACATTGCTTCCATATCAGCTGCAGGACGGATATAGTCGTGAAAAAAGGCCCAGAGATTTTAATGCCGCTATTGTCGAAAATGATCATCTACGTGCTATTTTCCTTCCGGAGCTAGGAGGGCGGCTGTGGTCAATCTTCGATAAAGATCATCAGAAGGAATTGCTGTATGTTAACCCGGTTTTTCAGGCAGGCAATCTTGGGCTGAGAAATGCGTGGTTCAGCGGAGGCGTGGAGTTTAACGTTGGCATCAAAGGTCATAATCCGCTTACTTGTTCACCGTTACATGTTGCAGTGGATCAAACACCGGATGGCGAGGTGCTTCGTTTGTATGAATTTGAGCGAATACGTGGCATAGTTTATTCTGTCAGCGCATGGGTAAACGATGATTCTCCCATGTTATATTTGCGTTGCAGAATCGAAAACCATAGCGAAGAAACTAAACATATGTATTGGTGGACCAATATAGCAGTGCCGGAAACGCCGGGCACACGTATAATTGTCCCAGCAAGTGAAGCCTTTCTAAGTTTTTACAGTGTGGATCATTATATTCTAGATAAAACAAATATTCCTATAAACGATCGAATTGATTTGAGTTATCCTGACAATATTCTGTCTTCTCGCGATTTCTTTTATAAAATACCGGAACAATCTCATAAATGGATTGCATCGGCTAATGAGCAGGGATATGGCCTGCTGCAATGCTCCACAAACCAACTGTACGGACGCAAGTTGTTCGTATGGGGTATGAGCCAAGGCGGAAGACGCTGGAATGAATGGTTGTCCGAAGAAAACTCTGCCTATATCGAAATTCAAGCGGGACTGGCTTATACCCAACTGGAACACATTCCCATGGAGAGCAACACTGTTTGGGAATGGAAAGAGATATATACACTGCTGCATAATACTCCAAAAAAGCTTCACGGAGACTACAATCAAGCTGTACATACGGTTGAAACATACCTGAAAGAACGAATAGGCAACCCAAACAACACATACTTCCCCTCCGATCTTTCTGTAACAAACACAAAACAGGTTTTCACAGGGTCTAACTGGGGACATCTAGAAGAAATGTTGAAGGGAAAACGAATAAGTAACACACTTTTCTTCCCTAGAGTGAAAGATTCTGAGACAGATGCTTGGTACGAATTATTAGAAAAAGGCACCTTCCCTTGCCCGAATCCCATGCAGGAGCCAACCAGTTATGTATCTGGTAGAGAATGGCTGGAAAAACTGGAAGCCCTTCCTGAGCAAAATTGGTATAGTCTATTACACATAGGTGTCATTCGCTATGCCATGTACGCCTACGGAGAGGGATCTATTGAAACAGCTCAAGAAGCATGGGAGTGCTCCTATGACAAATGTGTCAATCCGTGGGCGTTACGGAATCTAGCAATGCTGTATAAAAATGAATACTATGTACCTGAAAAAGCGCATGAACTGATTCTTAAGGCATTCCATCTCAAACCTGACTGCCGCGCACTTGCCATTGAAACAGCCGAACAACTCGTTTCTGATGGCAGCGATGAACTATGGCTGGAATTGTATAAAAAGCTTTCGCCCGAGCTACAAACTTGCGGTCGTCTTAGGCTGCACAAGGCAATTGCATTGCTTAATCTAGAACGACTCGATGAAGCCACAAAAATTCTAAACGCTGATTTTGTAATGCCCGATATAAAAGAGGGAGAACTATCCATCTCTCATTTATGGTTTGAACTGTATCGTCGCCTTTATTCAAAGGAGATTGGTGCCGCTTACAATCCCCAAGACGAGGCTTTGATCCGGGCAGCTGATGCCAAGTATCCGCTTCCCAAAGCTTTGGATTTCCGCATGCACTGAATATAAACATAAAAAGGAGACAATATTGCTATGAAGATACCTCAACCTTTTCTTCCACTACGAGCAGAAACGGAAAACAATGAACACATAGTTCATGTTATCGGACGCGATTATACAATTGGCGTAGATGGCATGATAACTTCTATCCGTTCACAGGGCGTGGAGTTACTAGCTGCCCCTATGCGTCTTATGCTTATAGAAGAAGGTCAACCTGCCAACTGGGATGAAAATTACGCTGAAAATGAATCGGAAAGTTTTGTTCAGAGCCGCTCAGACGAGAAAATCGTAATTTGCGGAACAAAGCAGTCAGACCGGTTTATTGTGGCCACCTGTTGGCGTATTGATTATGACGGCTGCGTAGATATTGACCTAAAACTGATGACACGTGGTCAGACAGTATCTGAGGTTTTTGGCATAGCCAAAACTAAACCTAAATACTACAAACTGAATCAGCTTTGGATTGAAATTCCACTGCGTGCAGAAGCAATGACATTGTTCCACATGTATCCCAATAGCGATTTAAAACTGTCAGATGGAACAATACGTCCGGAATCTCTAATGTCTACAGGTGGTGCGCTTCCACAAATATCTTCTGCTATGCCATTTAAAACACTTCTATGGTTGGGAAGTGAAGAGCGCGGTCTTGGATGGTTTGCGGAAAACTATCGTAACTGGCAACCCCAAAATAAAGATCGGGCCATTGAACTGATTTGTAATGATGATCAGATAATTTTGCGCATTCGCCTATTGGATAGCCATCCGGACGCGTGGTTAGCTGATCCGCAGAAAGGGATGAGTATGTATCAGCCGCTAACGTTCAAGTTTGGCTTGCATGCCACGCCTGTAAAACCATTTCCAAAGCAACCCTATATCCACAATGCATTCCACTTGGATTGTGGCATTAAGGTGAAAGGCAACTACATTGATGTGCTGGCTGAACGTTATGATGAATTAAAGGAGAAGGGTGTTACTACCCTGATCCTACATGAAAAGTGGAACAAATGCCAGAATTGGTTTGAACTAAGCGAATTCACCATGCATCAAATTAAAATCATTGTAGATGAATGTCACAAACGAGGAATTAAAGTTCTACCCTATTTTGGATATGAACTCTCATCCATTGCACCGCAATGGAGCGAACTTAAGGATCAGGTTGTTGTTAAAAACAAGGACGGATCCATGGTCGGTGGCTGGTGGCGAGTTCCCTTCCAACGGGATTATGTAGTATGCTATCATAGTAAATATGCAGATCTTTTTGTTGAAGGTATTGCTAGAATTATGGACGAATGTCATATTGACGGCGTCTACTTGGACTCAACGAGTTTTCCGCGACTATGCTATTCAACTGAACATGGCTGCGGTTGGTATGATCGAAGTGGTGAGCTACATGGCAGTTACAACTTGCATGCACTTCGACATTTATTTAAACGTCTTTATGATGTTGTGCAGTCTCGTGGCGGTGAAATCAATGTACATTCTTACGGATATATCAATTTCACGACGATTCCTTATATCCACCAAAACTGGTTAGGCGAAAACCTTCAGTTTACCCATATACAAGGCAATACTGAAGATATCAATTTGGACTATTTTCGTGCAGAGTATCTTGGCCGAAACATGGGTGTGCCGGTTGAGTTTCTCACATATGCCAATCCGCCTAAGTGGACGTTTGAACACGCACTTTCCTGCTCAGTTTTGCATGGAATTCTGCCGCGTCCTAATGACCTTAATCATCCATTGGATTTGATGAGCCGTGTATGGAAAGTGCTTGCCGCCTTCCCTATCGAGCTATCTGAATGGATGCCCTACTGGAACAATAATGCGCATAGTTCTCATGAGAAGGTCAAGATTAGTTACTACCGTTATACGGATTTGTCAGGATTGCCGCAGCTATTGGCTTTTGTTGTCAATATCTCTGCTAAACCAATTGAGAATATAACGGTTTCTTTTCCCGAAAACGTGGTTAGCATGAGGGATATGCTAACAGGACAGGATATTGATAATTCGTTCTCACTGGAAGCCTATTCTTGTCGTATTTTATTTGTGAGGTGAGTTGATGTGTTTTTAGATGTATTACTTTTTGATTCCCATCGCTGTTTAAAAACGATAAAAGATGAGCAAAAACCACGAAAATTTTGGTTAAAACTTTCTCAATTCCTTGACGGGATTACCTTTATGCAAAATTCTATCTCATATTAACCACAAACATACTCTACGAGATTTTCTGCATTTCAGCTCAATGTATACACAGCAGTTTTCAAATAGAGAATTGTGCTGAAGTTTAAGGATTTTTTCCTGTAATCTTCGTTTTTCTTCTCCTTGCCCATCTGATAAGATTTAAATATATACTGATATTCATTGAAAAGAGGGATCACCGTGGCAATTTGTTACGATGAAAAACGACATCTATTTCGAATTGATTCGGGTCATTTGACCTATGCTTTCGCAGTTTCACCTATCGGTAAACTCTGTCACCTATATCTAGGAGGCGCTTTGCTAGGAAAATTTGATCTTGATCCGGAATTAGACAGGCTTAGAGAGCCCTTTGTCTCACGTGGTGTTAACGACGAGCTGCCATGGTTTCAAGAATACGCTGTACAAGAGCCGTTTGATTATCTTCAGCCTGCACTGTTTTGCACATTTACCGACGGTACACGCGGAATTCGTCTTTGCTATCAGGGTCACACTAAAACGGATACTCAACTTGATGTTACTTTGACGGAACCCTCTCGTAGTATCAGCGTTATCTTGCATTACCGTATTTGTAATACGCCTGGACTTTTATTCCGTTCCGTAACGGTAATAAACAACAGCTGTATGCCCGTACAGCTGGAACGCTTCCTTTCTGCAACTCTTTCTTTGCCGGCTGGAGCTTGGAATGCTACCTATTTTACAGGGCATTGGGGAGCAGAGTATAACAAAAATCGAACTATTCTTACACAGACCTGCTTGACACTTTCCAACACACGTGGTACCTGTGCTTCGCATCAAGCGGTACCTTTTGTTGCACTAGATACAAACGCTGATGAGGAACATGGCGACGTGGTTTTTGCAGGGCTTGCATGGTCTGGTGATTTTCGGATGGATCTTGAAAAAAGTGCCACTGGAAGCGTGCGCCTTAGTGCCGGATTATCCGATTTTGATACAGTTCTTACGCTTGAACCAAATTGTTCCGAGACCTCGCCCGAGTTACTTATCGGCTATACACCGAACGGCTTTGGCGATATGAGCCGCATATTGTACGACTGGGAGTTTGATATTGTCTGTCCACAAAGTAAAATCACCCAAGCATTTCCTGTGATCTATAATTCATGGTATCCATTTGAATTTAGCGTTACCCAGGAAAACTGTATGGAAATGCTTCAAAGGGCAAAGGAGGTCGGCGCAGAGCTGTTTGTTATCGATGACGGCTGGATGATAGACCGCACATGTGACAGTAATGGTCTGGGTGATTGGTTCGCGGATCCGACGCGTTTTCCGGAAGGGCTTAAACCCATTGCGGACGCATGCCATGAAATAGGTCTGTTGTTTGGGCTTTGGGTAGAACCAGAAATGCTAAATAGCAATAGCGATCTTTACCGACAACATCCAGATTGGGTACTGCGGGATCCACATCAGCCAGAGGACACTATGCGCAACCAGTTGGTGCTAGATCTTTCGCGGGAAGATGTTACGCAGTGGTGTATCGATACGCTCGATAGATTACTTGGCGAATATGAGTTGGATTACTTGAAATGGGACATGAATCGCTATATGTCGTCATTTGGCACAAACCGTGAAATTCGTTTTCGTTATATACAAAACCTCTACAAAATATGGCAGTTCATGAATGAGCGTTATCCTAACGTTTTATACGAAAACTGCGCTTCTGGTGGTGGTCGTGCGGATTTTGGCATGCTCCCCTACGCTGATCGCATCAACCGCAGTGACAACGCCGATCCGGTGGATGTGATACGTATACATGAGGGTTTTACCACATTGTTTTTGCCGAAACTTGCGGGTGGCGCGGGTAATATTAGCCCTTCTCCCAGTAATATCAATGGTCGTTCCACGCCTTTTTTGTTCCGTGCCATCATCGGGATGACCGGCTCTATGAGCATCGGCATTGACCTTACAACCTGTAACGATAATACGCTACATGAAATTCGCCGTGCTACGGAAATTTTCAAGACATTGCGTGGGGATCTACAAAATAGCTACGTGTTACGCCTGAAAAGCGCCACTGAAGGAAATGTTTCCGTACTTGAATACCTTCGCAGAGACGGCGGTGTCGTTATTATATTTGCCTTCGGGCACGGACTGAGGTATGCGGAGGGAAATCTTATCATTTGTCTCCGGGGACTAGATGAACACGCAACCTACCGCGACGAAAACAGCCAACTTCACAGTGGCGCAGCGCTAATGCGGCGCGGTATCCGCATAACGCTTAAAGGCGACTATGCTGCACAGTATTTCATTTTTCGCAGAGAGACAGATATTATTCAAAATCGCAAGAAGGTTGGTCCATGAACATCCGTACTTTTGAGAAACGGGATTTACAATCCATGAACCGCATCTGGAACGAAAGCGTACAGACCGGCAAGGTTATTTACTATTACCTGACTGAAGCGTATTTCCATACCAAGTTTGAAAAGAATCCCCATTACAACCCGAAGTATTCATTGGTGGCAGGGGTAGATGATGAAATTGTTGGCTTCATAAACGGTATTGTTAAGAAGATTTTTCTAACTAACAAGACAAACGAAAATTCTCCCGGCGATATTACTTGCTTCTTCGTGCATAAAGATTACCGTTACCGGGGAATTGGTCGAGTGCTTGTTGATGAGCTTTGCAAGCTATTTAAATCTGCAGGAAAAAGGTCTGACGTCATTTCTAACAACAATCCTGTCAATTTCGATTGGCGTGTTCCCGGAACTTACGGACATGACCACAACAACACCCCAGGCGTTGATATGGACTCGCAAGGATACGAATTTCTTAAGGCTATCGATTTTGAGGACAGCGACCGTAAGATTGCAATGTATCTTTACTTAAAAAACTACATCCCATGGGACAAATTGAAGGAGCAACAAGCACAGCTGCTCTCTGAGGATATCTTTTGGAAGGAAAAACTTTCTCTACACTATTTACTGGCAAGAACAACCGCGCCAAGAGCGTCTATCTGTGCACAGGCTTTCGCATAGTACGCCGCTTCGCCATTATGAAAAAAAACATATAAGTTGAAAAGGATTAGCTCAGTTATCTTCCATTTTCTATCCAGTTTGAAAGGAGCCATCATTATGTATCAGTCTCGTTTACACGCAACCAACGGAGTCGTTTCCATTGCTGTGGATGCATCCAGCGGCGAGTTATTGGAATTTGTACGCGAAAATACCGCTGACAATGTTCTAAAAAATCATGTACGCCATACATGGTCGCTTTTGGATGGGTTGTTACTTACAGAACAGGGAAACATTTGCTTCCACCCACCAAGATACACTGACATACTAAGTGACCCATCCCTCACGCCGGAAATCTTAGTGAACCAAAGGGAACAAGAAGCATCCATACAAATGCATTTTCCATTCCTTGTAGCGGATGGAGCTCGTATTGACCTAAGTGCCCACATGACTGTACGTTTATTACCAGAAGATTGCCGCACTTATTGGACACTTACGTTGAACAACCAGACCGGTTTTGAACTGGACGACGTTGCTTTTCCTTCTGTGGACGGCATATGGTTGGGCGAAACGTGGCAAGACGATGTATTGGTTTATCCGCATTTTGCTGGCTGCCGTATCGACAACCCCACCGAGCAACTTGCCTCAGAGCCGCAATTGATCCACTGGAAATGGCAGGAATATGTCTATAAATACAACATCGGTCAAGCAACTGGGAAGCGAGATGAGCGCGGCGCCTATGTTCATCGGATCAACTACTCGGGGCAGGCCTCTATGGTCTGGATGGATCTTTACGACCCAATTGAAGGAACTGGTGTTTATCTCACCTGCCGTAACAACAGCCTAACTATGAAGTCGCTACGCATGGAATCCTTTGGAAAAAGCTACCCCGGTGTCGGTCTAGCAATCTTGCATAGACCAGGTCAAAAAAACGGCATCTGGAACAGCGAGGAATGTGTTCTCGCCTTCCATGAGGGCGATTGGCACTGGGCTGCAGATGATTACCGTGACTGGTTTGATACACTGCAACTACAGGACCCCGATCATCACTACCCCGTCTGGTTTGAAAAGAGCCTCGGGTTGATAGCACATTACGATTTTCAGTATCAGGGCGGAGGGATCGTTCATACTTTCCGTGATATCCCCGAGTTACTCAAAGAAGCGCAGAAGCTAGGCTTCAACCATCTGCTCTTGTCCGGCTGGAACGAGGGCGGCTTCGACTATGGTTTCCCACAATATACGCCAAATCACCGGTTAGGAACTGAGCAGGAATTGAAAGACGCTTTAGCAGAGTGCCGCAAAATGGGCGGTCACGTGTGTTTCTATATAAACTCCCGCCTCTGCAATACTGGCTTTGCCAACCAGCAAGAACGGATTCATCACAGCGCAGTCATGAACCGGGATGGCTCCCTTGTTATTGAGAAATATGGCGCAGATGAGATTTCTTTTGCGACCTTGTGCATAAATGATACAGCTTGGCGTCAATATCTGGTGCAAACCATTCAGTATTTAACTCACGAAATCGGTGCCGACGGAATATATCTGGATCAGCTGGCTATGGCAACCTCCTGCAAGTGCTATCATCCAGAGCATACGGAACATGCTGGTCAGCCTTGTGCATGGAATCAAGGCTATGTCAAGCTACTCACTGAAATACATCAGAGCCATACCCCAAAAGATAGTATGGCGCTGATCTTTGAGGGCTGCAACGACGCTTTTGGTCCCTACGCCAGCGGCCAGCTTGTATCAGAGCTGCACTGTCCCTTCCAGGGCCGTATGCCGCAGGTCTACAAGTATACTTTCCCGAATCAGATTTTAATAGATATGATGAATCCCCGGCGTAACTCAGCAATGCGTCCGGAGCATATTGCCAGGCATTCTACAGAGCTTCTACACAACGCTTTTACCATGGGCGCATATTTGTGGTGCTATGATCTGGAATGGGATAATACTTGGCGACGTGACCCAGAGCAATATGAACGCCTAAAGCAACTCGTTGCACTACGCGTCGCATGGCTTGAGAATTATGGTCAAGGACGCTTTACCGACACGGTCGGTCTGCTTAGCGCTCCACAGGATCAACAAATCCGTCGATTCACGCTTGATAATGGAATGCTACTTGCATGCGCCGCCGAAAAAGGTCTGTACGGAACTGTCACAGTTATTTGGAAACACGACAAACCTCCCGTTTGCAGGCTAATGACGATGCGGCATCCCGAACCAGTGGACGCTGCTTACACGGCTACAACAACAGAAGTGGGAACTGAAGTTACAATTGAGCTTCCAAAAGAGGAAGCGGCTGTGATAATTCTAACGGTTTAATTAGCGGTCATTCGTACAAATGATATTGCTCTTTCCTTTTAATATAGGCATTTCTTGCGGCTGCTGACTTGCGTACAAGCTCAGTGGCAGTGACACGCTCCTCTGAAAACGCGCTTGTGGCAAGGAGCTTATCCAGATAGCGGTGAAAATCCGGCTTGGATGGTTGTTGCGCCACATCATGACCTACGGAGCAATCTGTATACACAACCTTACCGGGGTACATTTCCCGTATTGTTTCCAAAAGTGTCAGCGCCGTCAGGAAGGGACGAAATGTTCCCCTGTCCACGATAAGTGTTTGAACGCCACTACAAACCTCACCCGTATATTTAGAAGCGCAAGGTTTGAAAAAAACCTCTGCAAATCGCACACCATCCAGCCCTTTTCTGTCCATTTCTCGGCGTAGCGCAGCGCCATCAATCCATGGCGCACCCGTAAGCTCAAAGGGCTTACTGGTTCCACGTCCCTCGCTAATAGTTGAAACACCCTCAAAAATACAATAGCCTGCGTACAACAAATTGGTCGTTAGACTATTCAAGCTAGGTGATGGTAGCAACCACGGTATGTCTGTTTCATCGTAATAAAGCGAGCGCGTCCAACCAGCAACGGGAATTACTGTCAGTGAACATCCGATATGAAATTCACCATTCACATAGCGCGCGAATTCACCCATGGTTAGTGCCGTGCGGGATGGTAACTCAAAATCGCCTACGATGGTGTGCATATCAGCAGGGCAGATTGTGCCTTCCACTATATCGCCGCCCAGTGGCGCTATGCGATCAAGCACAATTACCTCCTTCTCTGCTGCGGCGCAACTTCGCATCAGCGCAGCCAAACAATGAAGATACTCAAAAAAGCGTGTACCCGCCTCTCGGATGTCAAAAACTACTGCGTCAATATCTTCCAGCATTTCAGCTGAAGGCGCAATACGCTCGCGGTTAAAGATACTATAAACTGGCAGCCCCGTGCCAAAATCCATATAAACCGGAGTCGTTTCTCCGTAGCGAAACTCGCCTCGTATGCCATAGATCATATTGAACAGCTTGTAAACATCATAGCGCTCAAATAACACGTCCACGACATGCTTAAGCTCTCTATCAACAGCTGCTCCACCAGTGACAATAGCGAGCCGTTTTCCTTTTAGAACTTTGTCCATCAGCTCCGTGCGATCGATCCCGTTTAAAACACGCCTCAACATAGCCTCTACTCCTTCATATAATAATATCGTAGATTAAATTGTACAGTATCACCAGGGACAAGCGCTCGAAGACCGGTCACTTCAGACGGTAACGGCAAGTTTGGCGCATCCGTGACCCAGCTTTGTGGCTCTACACAGACAAACCCGTCCGTGCCTCCGCCATTCCATAACATAATGAATCGAAACGCCGGATCCGGCACACAACGCCACCTATCTTTGACACTGCACAAAACCATTTCCGAACCAGGACGACACTCCAACATTGCCGAAATCGGCTGTGCCACAGGATTAAACACACCACTTCGTAGCGCAGTGAGAAGGGAAGTATTTACAAACCGTTCTCCAGTTGGGAGCATTCGTGTAGTATCTATCTCCCACTGGTAGAGCGTATCGATCTGTAACTGGCAATTTTCCAAGGGATCCACTCGTAACGTCGCGTGGACGCCAATACCGACAGGCATGTTCAGTTCGCTACGGTTAGTTACGGCAATTGTATGTAGCAATCCGTCGTCACAGAGCTCATATTTCCGTTGAATTGAAAACGCATGCGGAAAGTCTAAATATCCGTTTTTCTCCGTAGCCTCATACAAAAAGACTCCTCCACCTATAACGGTAAATGTCGTCTGGGATAAAAAACCGTGTAGATGATTGCCACGGTTCGGCTCATTGATAGGAAACCTATACTCTCTGCCTTCAAAAATAAACTTGCCATCTCTCACTCGGTTGGGTGGAAAAAGCAATGGCAAGCCGTACACATTGTAGTCTTTGCAAAGCAATTGCTGTGTTTGTGGTACGCGTAAAAGCTGGTTTCCACTTGACTGATGGATTAGGGAAATGCAGTTTGCGCCAAACTCCGGCAAAACGACTGCTTCATATCCTCCCCCAATAAGACGAACCGCTTGAAGTCCCTTCCAAGTAATGAATTGGCTTTCCACATGTTACCTTTCTTGTAATAAGCGACAATGTTCTCTTTTGCCCTTCTCTAAAAAAGGACACTATAGTTATACTTGTCGATTCACCTGCGTTTCATAAACCGTAAACAAATCAATATTCTGAATTATCTGATTGCAACCCGAAAACAATACGATAATCCGTTTGTATCAGGAATGATGCCCTTTACTGGTTGTACACCGCGCCCAAAAATAATATTCACTGCGTCGTGATCTATATAGAGATAGGGATGAAACATAAAGCTTCTAGTTTATCTCCTTTACTTATCGTTTTCTATACGATTTTTTGTCTGCATATGGTCTTTGCGCAGATCAATACGAAAAAGCCCCACCACAGCACTTATCAGAATGAAGGATTCACACAGTGTTCCCCACAGCGAACCGTTTATCGCTACATTGAGCAGAAACATCAGTGCTGTTGGGATTGAGATAATCCTCGTAAACTTGGGATTTCCAATCCAGAATGCAATAATACAGGCAGGTGAAGCTATCGTGGTAAGTAGGCTGGTCCAGTCTTTCCATGCAAGAATACTCAAGAATAAGCTAGTTCCAAGAAATATCCACAGCCAAACCTTGCTACTCGCCCACTTATACTTTCGGCAGAGCAGAACAATGCTACGCATAATTGCCACGATAGTTACAACCGCAACTGAGTTGGCACCCAACAAAAGATAGTGAATCAGCCATGACATATCCGTCACTAGTTTCCATATAAGCATCCAACGGTTCTCTTTCTGCTGGTATATAAGCACGGTTGTTATAACGCCCATTACCCCGAAGAAATTGACCCAAAGATTCATATACTTACCTCACTGATATCTATAAAAAGGCGATGTAGCACTTTTTCACATGCAATTTGTCCATGAAAGGCATAGTAGCTGGCTCCCCGAAGTGCAGCGTCGTCTATGTACTTAGCAATACTCCATGCAATCGGTAAATCCAGTTCAAACAGCTCCGCTGATTTCGCAATCTGTCCACCCAATGCAAAACTGTCACACTTCAACTTGGGAATCATTTTTTTTAGAATTTCCGAAAGATGTTCTCCAGTTGTTTGAAATGCCGCTACAGCTTTTACATCGCCCTGTCGTGCTCGATCAGCAATGCTCTTAACCGGAAGTTTTTCTCCGTACAACGCTTGAATAGCTCTTGTAGAAACGTAATCCTCAGCAATTCCGTCACGCCACGGCATATTCCACAGGACTAAGGCTGGTGTTCGTTTTTCATCAACGCACACCTTACCATCACGCATAAAAGCAAAACCAAGACCTGTTCCCAGCATTACACAGCAGGGAGCTTTACACCCCTTGAGCACCCCATCATAAGCCTCTCCTAGAATGAAGGCTGTTGAATCATGAAGGAAACTCACATCTACACCGGCTTGTTCAAAGGGCGGTCGCAGCGACCTTTGATATACTGCCCTGAATTTATGTTGCATCATACTTACGCCTCGATCAAAGTCGAAAGGACCGGCTATACATACGCTAGCTTTACGAAACGGTCGCAACTCACGCGCTCGCCATATAATCCCAGTTAATACGTTAACAAAATCCTCATAGCTTCCTTCAGCGTTTGTAGGTATTTGTTCCACAGTTTCAGGCAAGATTACACCGTTTTCATCTGTCATTGCAAACTTTATAAAGGTTCCGCCGATGTCTAGTGCAAGCATGTATACCACCGTTTCAGCGGATAAAATCACCAAAGGTGATTAGAATCGGGCTATCCTTCAGAGGCAAGTGATTTAAATGGGTCACTCCACCTTTTGAACGCAACAACAAACTTTCGGGAAGCTCATAAATATCACCTGTCATCAAATCCGTTAAACGAATCTCACGACTTTCCTCGGGTAACTCTAACGTCACGGTTCCGTCATAGGTTTCCTTTATCAGGTCTACGGATTTCCAATATGCCAGTGCCTGTGAACCGTTTTCCCTTTCAAAGCCCAGCATAATAAACTGACTAGAATCATCATCCTTGCCAAAAACCCTAGGCGAATCCTTTATCCTGCGGATAATTGGGAGATCGGTGGGCTTTACATCCCCACGAAAAAGCGCTGTCAAATGCTGCATAGCATAGTAGGACATCTTGGGCGAATAGGTACCACAAGCAAGACCTTCGTCATCAAAATCTGCATGCAATAGCCCGAAATATCCATAATCCAACCAAGAGCTTTTATCATCCACAATTCCGTTCAGCGCCTCAACCATATCTAGCGCACTGAAATGGGAGCTGAACACCACCTCGGAACTAAGATCCAGAAGGCGATGGCGCAACATGTACTTGGCCTGTTTCAGCTCTGTCCATGCACCGCCACGCAACGCGCCACAACCCCGTGAATCGCTCTGAGTACCGGATTCACCCTGAATAATCTGCACACGCGGATTATAACGGTTAATAAGTGCGCGTAACGCACGAATCTCTTGAAGCGCATTCAACTCGTCTACATTATAACGGTGGAAGGACACAGCATCCACAGCATCTGCAACACCACGATCAAACATAACCTTAAAAAATGGCATCTGAATGAAGCACAGTACACCTCCAATTGCCTTGGCCTGTGGATCCGCGCGATGGATCGCATTAGCTGTGGCGATGGTAAAATCACCATATTCTGCCGCATTGGGACCGTGTTTCCAACACCATTGTCCGTCCGGCTCGTTCCATATTTCATACCAGCGAACTTTACCACGATAACGCCGTACGCAGGCTTCAACATAATTCTCCCACGCTCTTTTCTCCTCATCGGAAAAAACCGGAGCACATCCAACCGCACCGTAATACTTGCGAGCATCGGCATTATATAAATCATTGCCATAGCACAGATTTATCCAAGGTTCTTGCCCACGAGCTAGAATATTATCCACTATCTCATCCAGCCATGTAAAATCATAAACTCCCTTTTCACGCTCCGTTCGTTGCCAACCAGATTGCAGACGAACGTAATACACACCCAGCTCCGCAACCTTATCATATGCTTTGTTTGGATCAAAAGCTTTCCGATCCAACTTCTCAAAACCGATACCCAAGCGCGACGGACCTATCTCCTTTGCGTTTACCGGTTGTATCCGCCCTATTTTCTTCATGCGTTCCATGTAATTATACCTCCTCAAACTCGCAGCCTAGCATCATGGCAAGATCCTCTATCTCACCGGTCAAATCACCATCCGTAATGCAATAGTGCTGTGTAACACCACGCTCCAATAGTTTGCTGAACAGCGCTGTACAGTTCTTACCGACTGGCTTGAAATGGCTGTGGGAATAGGTCGCCAAAAAATGCTCCGTAGGCGTAGCATCCACCTGAGTTACTACCAATTGGAACTTATCTGTTTGCTGTGAACAATGTAACATAGTTTTACGCCCCTCGGGAAAAACATACCACGCAAAGGGCGCACCGGCATATTTCCATTTAGTTTTAGCAAAACGAACATCCGAAGAGATTTTGCACTTTCCCCTAGGATCTGTGTAGTCGTTCGGACCAGCGTGTCCAGCGTCAAAGCTGCCGCTTGACAGATCAACGTGGAAGGGTTCAATATAGTTGACATGACCACCACCCAGCAACTTGAGCACAGCGAATGCAACTCCACTCCCAATATCACCCTCGGGAACCACCATGGTTTTTACGTCGGGATGAGTAGGCCAAAAGCCGGGTCTTAACCCGATGTGCTGAAACAATACCGGATCAATATCATTAAGCACCAGCAAATCAAGGTCATATTTCTCCGCCATGCGTTCCATCCCTATTGATGCTCGTACGGAGGCGAGAAACTTGTCTTCATCCACATTTGGTAGCACCTCGTACTGAGATGCGATACGTTTCATAGTAGCTATTGCATCCTCTCGGGAAACAGCATCCACCATATTTTCTAGTTCCGCTACGGATAGAAATCGCATTTCGGGTCCAATATCCCGAAAAAGAGCATAAATATCTACGTAGGTACTCCACATGACCTCGTTCATACAGGCAAGTAAGCCAAATGTACTCTGACGCAACAATGCCCGGGTACGAGCCGCTGTACCGAACCGTTTTGCGCGTTCAAGAACCTGAGTCCACGTTCCCATAAAGGTAACCATCATCTTTCTGTTAAACCGTTTGATGGAGCCGCTTGCTTCTAACGAGCCGACCAACCCGCCACAGCATAGGTATTCCGCAAACTCGTCATCATCGTGCGTATCTTTCAACTCAATCCGTTCACGCATACGGTGACAAAACAAAATCGGACATTCAGGCATATCACGCAAGAAACGAATCCAGGCAAAATCCTCCGCCCAAGATAGATAGATTGCTAACACATAATCCACCTTGGCAGCTATAAAGGCATCAATGGAGCGTTGTACGTCTTCTCGATTCCATGTGATCCCAGTAAAGGTTACATCTGCAATGGAGGAAGTCTCCTTCACCATCCAAATGGCTTCCGACTCCTTGCGCTCCTTATAAGAGCCACGAGCAGTTCCCTCTCCTATTACGGCGAATCGTTCAGGAGAAATCAGTAGCAACCCCATACGTGGACGACGGTTTAAGTCAATCATTTTGTTTACCTTTCTTTCTCATCAGTTTATTACAGATAGGGACGGTATTAGGCTATACCACTTTAGTTTATACATGGAAAGACACTTTGAATCTATCCTTGCGCATATAGAGCGTAACCTCCTACACAAGATAATCTTCTCACACACTAGTTGTATGCTATAAATACCCTTCAACCGATCATTTAATCCAAAGTCCGACATTTGATAGTGCTGTTTTTCTAGGGTGATTCAACTAAAAAAACCATTTTTTTACAAGATGGGGATTCCTCTCATAAGAGCGGAATCCCCTTAATATTGGGTTTTTGTAATGTAATTACCTGATCAACTGATAGGCTTCATTACCTTCGTCAATAACCTCCTGCAGACCGCGTCCCTTCAGTTCCTCGTACTTTGCAAAGAAGTCATCCACGGATAGCTGACCAGCAACGCACTGATCGCGCAGAGTACATATACCGGCGGAACCGATAATCAACTCACCGCGATACTCAATGTACGCTTCGGTTTCTAGTGTGGGGGGCATCGGATAGTAATGGCCCTTGTTTACACCCTCACTATTAAGTCCATTCCAGAAAGACTTATACGCAGCGTTCAGGTTCTCAAGAGTTTCGCCAGCAAACAGGCACTGCATAAAGGCGTTGGTTTCCCACAAACCGCCAAAGGGCTCACATTCCATACCTATTGTACGGTAATCGGTGAAACCATTCTTCACAATCTCCAAATTCAGAGTGGGTACACCTTCAACCACGTTATAGGTCAGACCCTCGATGCCGTAGTTGTACAACATGATGCCTTCCTCAGAGAATTGCCAGTTGAAGAACTTCAGGATATCCTCTACCTTACCATCAGCTTCTGCCTTGGCAGTGATGCAGTTTAGCCTGGTAACAGCACGACGTTCCTGTAACCAAGAATCGCCATTAGGACCAGTGATAGGGGCGCAGCACTCAAACAGCGCATCCTCAACACCCATAGCCCATAACTCCTCCGTATGTGTCTGAGACATCTGGGCCCATGTAAAGCACGAAGCACATATATTTGCAGACATGGTATTGTACATATCAGCCTGTTTGCGGGTCACAAATTCGGGGTCTATGATACCGTCAGCGTATAGCTTCTGAACCTCTGTCAGGAAGTTTTTGTAGTTGGGATGATCATAGACCATGGTGTAGGTGCCATCGTCCAACACGCAGAACTGCGCGTCATCGGATGCCTTGATGCCAAATGCATTCAGCAGGGCATGCAGTGCACGCTCGCCACTCTCGCCCATTTCTAGAACCAATGGGATTTCGTCGGCATTATCACCGTTACCATTGACATCGTTGTCTCGTACACCATACCAGAAAGCTTTCCATTGCTCCCAAGTTTCGGGGGTCTCAAAGTCAATTACGCCCATTTCCTTCAATTTAAGTGCCCAATCCTTACGGTAAGTCATACTCTGGGATCCAGGAACATTTACAATTGTAGGGATGGCGTAAATATGACCGTCGGCAGAACGCCAATTGTCCATACGATCTTCGCCTACAGCCGCAACCACGTTGGGGATTAGATCCAAATAATCGTCCAGTGGGATAATGGCGCCTTCATCAGCAAGACCGGCAATACCGAACGCACCAGGCTGAATGACGTCGGGCAGATTATCTAAGCCTCCAGCAAGGATGGTGGAAACCACAACAGCATACCCGTCGCTTGTGCGCCAGTCAATGTCAAAATGGACACCCGTCATCTTTTCAATTGTGGGAAAATAGTATCCACCATCAAAAGTAGTTGGATACTGGTTGTAGTGGATGCCGACCATCTTAACGTTTAGGTCTCCGTCTACATAGAACTCATCGCTCTTCTGCACATCCGCATCTACCCACCAGTTCGCTTCCATACCACCGACAGCATCGGTGCTGGTAGCAAAGACTGAGGTGACACTTAGCAGTATTGCAAGCATCAGAACTAGAGAAAGGATTTTTTTCATGATATAAGTCCTCCTTTTTATTATATTCTCACGGGCTCAACCCGTAAAAACTCAACTTGTTTATCCTTTAACAGCCCCCAGCATAACACCGGATATAAAGTATCGCTGGATAAATGGATAAATGGAAATCATTGGAATCATGGATACGACCAGTACCGCGTTTTTAACTTGTGTACTAAGCGCCGCAACACCTTTGTGCGCCGTGGTCTGGCTTAACGTTGTCAAGTTACTAGTGGAGCTTTCCGCAGCCAGAACCAAGGATTTCAGCTTTAGCTGTAGGGTATGATTTTTGGTGCTGGAGATCAAAATCAGAGGATTCATATAGTCGTTCCAGTGCCCAACAATCACCCACAGCGCTACGGTTGCAATCACAGGTTTAGATAACGGAATAATCAGCCTGAACAAGATAGTAAAGTCGTTCGCGCCATCAATTCTTGCGCTTTCCACAACAGAGAAGGGAATTGAGTTGAAATAACTACGGATGATAACAACATTATAAGCGCTAATCAATCCATTTAGAATCAGCGCCCAAAGCGAATCATACAGACCAAGATTTTGAATCGTCAAAAACAATGGCACGATACCGCCTTGAAACCACATGGTAAACATAATGATAACAGAGTACAATTTCTTACCATAAAATTGACCATAAGCCAGCGGATATGCTGCTATGCATAATGCTATCAAACTCAGCGCGCAGCCTCCGAAAGCGACAATCGCACTATTTAGGATGGAGCGCCACAGCTCCGAATCCTTAAATATAGTAACATACGCCTGAGGATTGTAACCAATGGGATAGAAGGTAACGTTTGCCGCCATGACCTCTGTTTCGGAACTCATAGAAATCGCCAGTACATTGAGCACAGGATATAGCAGAAAAACCAGCAAAAGAGCCATAAGAATGATGTTACATACGTTAAAAACTTTCTCGCCTGTTGAGCGTTTGATGTAATCTTGATCATACTTTACCTTACGTAAAATTATCCTTTTTCCTGTAGTGGTTTGAACAGTATCCTTCATTTTTCCCCCTTCCGTTAGAACAGCGAAATCTCGGAAACTTTTTTGCTGATTGAGTTTGCAATCAGAACCAAAATAACAGAGAGCACAGAGTTAAACAGACCACCCGCCGTTGCCAAGCCGTATTTTTGGCTTTCTATACCCACCTTATATATATAAGTAGGTAGCATCTCCGAAACCTGCAGGTTCAAGGTATTCTGCAACAAATATATCTTGTCGAACACACAGTTGAGCATCTGACCAATCTGCATTATCAGCAGCAGAACAAAAGTAGGAAGTACCCCGGGAATAGTTATATATAACGTTTGCTTCCAACGATTTGCTCCATCAATGCGCGCTGCCTCATACAATGTTTGATCTATACTGGAGATGGCAGAAATATATATGATAGCATTCCAACCTACCGTCTGCCACACGCCAGATACGATGTTGATACCATAAAAATAATCGGGATTGGAGAGGAAGTTGATGGGTGTTTTTCCCAATAGCTTATAGATCTTGGCTAATGTACCCAGCGAAGGTGAAAGGATATTATTAATCATGCTAACCAAAACGACCGTAGAAATAAAGTGAGGCATATATGAGACTGTTTGCACAATTTTTTTGTAGGGCTTATTGCGAACCTCGTTAAGCAATAGCGCAAATATCATCGGCATGGGAAAACAAATCAGTAGGCTTAGCGAATTCAGCGTCAATGTGTTTCGAATATATCGCCAAAGCTCCGGACTGCTTAACATTCGCTCAAACCATTTAAGTCCCACAAACTTAGAACCTTCAAAACCCTTAAGGAGCTTAAAATCATATAAGGATGCACGCAGAAAATACATGGGAAGATATTTAAAAAGCACCATGTAAATCAGCACGGGAACTACCATCATATAGATATAACGGTTCAGCCATATGTTGTTAAAAACACGTTTTCTCATGGATGAAGAATTAAAAACCGTGTCTTTTGTTTTTTTCGCAACTGTGCTCAAATCAAAAACCTCTTTCTCAACTATTTATCCATACAACAATAAATTCTATTTTTATATTCATCTTGGACATTATAACGAAAAATATTCATTTATGCAATACCCGAGAAATCAAAATGGATTCTCCATACTTGGAAACGCTGTTGTTTTTCCTTTATTTATCAAAGGTTATTCGCTGTTGAGGCTTCATGTTTTTAATATTTACGGAATTATTCCACAAAATATTTTCTATATTATATGCTTGCTACGACAAAATGTAAGAAAATCAATAAATTCCGATGTACACAAACATCCCACCAGATTCATAAGCCGCTTTTTACGATACTGTAGGGCAGATGCAGTAAGATACAGCTCCTGCTCCATGTTGTTCAGAGACAGCCCCTCAAGCAATCCCTCAATTAAGCACATATCCGTGACATCACAAGCGTTCAGTAATGCTTCAGCACGCATCAGTTGCTCCGCCTCGGGGTCACTGTAAAAGTTTATAGCGCTTTCAAATGCATCTGCATCGCTGTTTGGCAGAGTGTTCGCCGTAGTTTTCGCAACACAGGCTGTGGAGGCACGCACTATCAGTTTGCTACGCACGCGTGCGGATACGCTGGCTGTAGCAGGTACCTTACACAGATGTGAAAATAGAAGAACCGCTTAGCGACCCAACTCAGTATGATCTAACGTAGCAATGGTCAGCGGCGGATTGACTCGCTCCGAAATTATGGAATCACCAAAAGCCGCCATGTAAAGATCCTCAGGTACGTGTATGCCGTCACGATTAAGCATACTCAGCAACGAAACACCTACAATATCATTGGCGCAGATCACCGAATTAAATCGCTTTATTTGTTGACGGAATTGATTATAACATGCCTGCAGATCTGCAAAATTATAAAATACATCTTCTGTTCCCGGGTGACCTATATGTGACTTCCAACGCCGGAAAAATCGCAATTTGATATTATCCGCCGAGGAATTGGGGTTATAACCATACATGGCGATCCTATCCCGGGCACAATCTACCGAGAGGTAGGTGAGCAGATGATAAAGTGCACCAACATAGTCCATACGTACCATGCCAGACGGCAGTGACGTTTCAGCGGGATCAAAACTAACAAAAATGGATTCAATTTGCCGGGCGTTAAAGAAAGTCAGCGCCTTAGGCATCCACGAAATTGAAGTTCCAATCACAATTAACATGCGCCTTTCCATACCAAAAAGCGCGTCATAATCTATCGTTTCATAGGATTCCGCATTTAGTGTCACGATTTTATACTTACGTCGGGTTGCTTCACGCGTAATACCCTCCATAGTCTGTTTTGCCCAAAAATAGCTTCGAAAATTTGGTTCCGTTAAAACAGGAATCAACACATCTACAACCTCTTCATGCTTTAATTAATTTTATCGTACCATAAATTTAAACGGATATCAAATGTACAGAAAGCGAATCAACTTTTTTGGAAAAAGTCCGCTAACTTTCCCTTTGTTTGTACCAATGACAGATGCTATACTTATACTGAATATGATAGACTCAATAGGGAAAATTGACGCCTTTGTAGGGGGTATTTTTAAATGCAAAAAGTGATTGTGACAGATGAAACCCGACTTATGCCTACTTACGATTCTCCTGCAGCAGAAGAGCTGCCCATGTTTGCTGAAAACCGTGTACACCAGCGTTCCAGCGGAAACCCTTATCCCTGTAAGGTCGTAATGCGGGTAAATCGGGAACACAGGAGCGAAAAACCCATTCGCATTATCACCTTGGAAAACGAATATCTTCGCATTGAATTGATGCCCGAGTTGGGAGGACGTATCTATTCCGCCTTTGACAAACGTACCGAGTATGATTTCTTTTATAAGCAACATGTTATAAAACCCGCTTTGATTGGTTTGCTTGGAAGTTGGATTTCAGGTGGCTGCGAGTTCAATTGGCCATGTCACCACCGCCCCAGCACCTATATGCCTGTGGACGTGAGCATTGAGGAGCATCCGAATGGTGCGGTCACTGTATGGATGAGCGAAAACGAACCGTTGAACCGAATGAAGGGCATGGTAGGCATCTATCTTGCTCCCGGCGAGGCACGCTTTGACACTAAAATGAAAATTTATAACCGCACAGCAACTCGGCATTCCTTTCTGTGGTGGGAAAACGCTGCTGTTCCCGTCAATCAACAATATCGGTTGGTTTTTCCGCCCGATGTAACATACGTTCAATTTCACTACTGTAAAGATGTCGCTAGCTACCCAGTCGCCGGCGGGGTATACAACGGCATTCGTATGGGTGACGGTGTAGATATTTCCTACCACAAAAACACACACCAGCCCACCTCATATTTTTGTGCCGAATCAAAATACGATTTTTTTGGAGGCTATGATGAGGGTAAGCGCTGTGGTGTAATTCACGTGGCTGATCATACCGTTTCCGTCGGAAAAAAAATGTTCACTTGGGCTTACAACCAGCTGGCCTCAAGTTGGGAAAAAGCTCTGACCGATACGGATGGAGCTTATGCGGAACTAATGGCAAGTTCCTATTCTCTCAATCAGCCAGACTTCACATGGCTGATGCCATATGAGGGGAAGGAATTCAGCCAGATGTGGTATCCCATTGGTGATATCGGCACACCACTGTGTGCCTGTCGAGAAGCGGCTATTTCTATTCACAATGGTGAATTACGACTTCAGGCAACCGTTGCATTAAATAACGCCGAACTGGAAATCAATGAACAACGATTCCCGTTAAATGTTTCTCCCAAGTGCAACTTTAGTACAGCCATAGACGGCGACGTGTTGTCTTTTATACTCCGCTCCTCGGATGGTTCTGTTTTGCTTAAATATACTAAGCCTAATAACAGGACTGTTCGAGAAATGCCAGCTGCACTCCCAGACAATCCCTCATTAGACAAGCTGTACACTGCACAAGAGTTGTATCTTATGGGTGTTCATGTAGAACAGTACAGGGACCCAGCTACCCGTGCCGAAGCATACTGGCGAGAGGCAATCCGTCGCGACCCGGAATATGTACCTGCCCTTACTTCCCTTGCAAACAGCGAGCTAAATCATTTTCGTTTTGACTCTGCATACGATTTGGCAATGCGTGCGTGGAAGAAGATTACTACACGTAATTTCCATCCTGAAAGCGGCGAACTGCAATATGTGTTGGGTCGTATCCTGGAAGCACAGGGTGAAGACGATCAAGCTTGGGAATGGTACATGCAATCTGCATGGACGCAAAACAGTCGTAGCCGCGCGCTAACCCGCGCCGCAATGATAAAGGGCCGCCAAGGTGACCGCACCACGATGGGAAGGCTGGCTGAAGAGGCACTTAAAGAACACACGCGTAACGAAACCGCTCAGCTGATGCTAGCACTCAGCCATACCAAAGACCCTGAAACCATGAACGATGTACTAAATCGTCTCTGGGAATACGACCGACTAAATCCTGTTTGCCGTGCCCTGCAGCATGGTGCTATTCCCTCTTTCTATCACTCGCTGCAAAGCGATGCCTGTCAAACGCTTCTGGACGTTGCAGAGGATCTAGCCGACATGGGCGAAGTTCAATTCGCCTGTGAACTGCTGAAGAATCTGCCAAAGAAATGCGCCCAAACAGAATATGTACTTTGGTATCTTTCCGGCGATCCGGATGCCCTGCAAGCCGCCGCAAAGCTCGGAAACGGGATCGCTTGGCCATCTCGCATGCTAGAGTATAAGGCCTTGACAGCAGCTATTCATGCTGCGCCGGAGGATGCAAACGCTCGCAATCTTCTTGCCTGCCTTTTGTATCATCATGGCCATTATCAGCAAGCGGAAACACTGTGGGAGCAAGCATACGCTCTTGCACCGGAAAGCTACCAATGTCTACGTAATATGGCTATCGCCCGTTACAGCCACCTCAACCGCCGTGATGAGGCATTAGCGCTACTAGATAGGGCACTGGCACTTAAGCCCCATGACAGCCAGCTGGTCTGGGAGAAAGCTCATGTGATGCTGTATACCAGTCAGAATCCAAATATTGTAGCAGCATTTCTGATAGAGGAAAACAATCTTCGTGAGGATGTCACGATTGCGCTATGCCATGCGTTAAATCTAGCTGGTCGCCATAAAGAGGTACTTAAAATCATGCGAAGTAAACGCTTCACCCCCTGTGAGGGCGGTGAGCACGCTGTAGCTGAGCAGTATATGTTTGCCCATCACGCATTAGGACGAAAAGCGTTGGTTTCCGAAAAAATTCAAACGGCACTGGAACACTTCCAACAAGCACAGGTTCTCCCTGACAATCTTGGCGCCGGACTCTGGAACGATGTGTTGCTGGTGCCCCACCGCTACTTTGAGGCCGTATGTCTACAAAAGCACGGCATGAAAAACGAAGCAGCCAGATTATTGGATTGGATCCTACTCCATCAGCAGGATTATTTTACAGATATGCACCTTCCGGAACTGCCCTGCTGGCAGGCCATGGCTCGTACCTTGCATTGCGGATATGTACCAAAGGCACGTGAACAGATCGCTGCTCATCTGCGTGCTCAGGAGAGTGCAGCTACTGCGATTGATCCTGGATACGGAAAAACAACGCCATTTTTCATTTCCTATATGGAGGATACCAAGAAACTTCGCACAGCGAGGGTGGACTGGCAGTGTGCTATGGCATACTTTGCTGCAGGTGATACACAAACTGCCACTAAATTAGCCCAAAAATCCCTGCAAAACGATCCCACTAACCTGTATGCTACGCTTTTTTGTAACTCATAAAAAAGGAGGTAGACAGCATGTACGGCTTAACTCCCATAGGTAATGTTGCCCCAAAGCACTCGCGTAATATCGCTTCATCACGAATCGGCATTGGACTAGAAAAGCTTGACCGCAACCTATACAATCCAAACCCCTGTTATGATCCAATCGGTGAGCTCGGAGTGAAATGGGTTCGCATCCAATCAGGCTGGTGCCGTACCGAAAGCATGCGCGGCGTGTACGATTTTACTTGGTTAGACAGTATTGTAAACAATCTGATCCTTCAGGGTGTGGAACCGTGGTTATGCTTGTGCTATGGCAATGAGCTATATACACCTGCAGCCAACAACAAGACCGGATCCGTTGGCCGCCCGCCAATATCCACAGAGGAAGAACGCATCGCATGGGATTGTTACGTTACGGCTGTCGTTCAACACTATGAAGAGCGCATACAGCTTTTTGAAGTGTGGAACGAGCCGGACGGCGCTTGGTGTTGGCGACCTGAACCAAACGCAAAAGAGTACGGTGATTTTGCCCTACGTACTGCTCGGGTCATAAAGGCAGTCAATCCACAGGCAAATGTGTTGGTCGGTTCTTTTTGTGTGGATCTTGCATTTTTGTACCGTTCTATGAGCCGCGAACTTGCGGAGATAACAGACTATGTAACCTATCATCGCTACGTTTTTGACGTTGATACCGGTGTGTTGGAGTATGTTAGGAATATCCGAGCGATTCTAGATTCGTTTGATGGACAGCATATCGGTATCATTCAGGGAGAAACCGGCACCCAAAGCGAGTTTTCTACTCAGGGAGCACTAAAAAACGCACAATGGACAGAGCATCGCCAAACCAAGTTCCTATTGCGCAAAATCTTGATAGACCTGATGAGTGACGTATATTTTACCAGTTGGTTTTCCACCGTTGACATCTTTGAGAACATTCAAAACGATGAAGGCGAGCTGACAAAGGACTGGTATGGCTTCTTTGGATTGTTAGGAGAAACCTTTGACAAAAACAATCGTCCTCTTGGTGTTTATCATAAAAAAAAGGCCTACTTTGCTATGCAGGTGCTTTGCTCCCTGTTTGCCGGCGAGGTTCACAAGATCCATATGCCTGTACAGTTCGAATGCCGTAAAAACGCACTTACAGGTGGGTGTGATATAGATTTGCGTCGCGCGGATGCCGGATTCTTCTGTCAGGGCTTTGAGTCCGCGGGTGGCGCCCGCTGCTTTGCATACTGGAAGGTTGAAAACATCCTCACAGTAGATCTGGACTCTTCTGCCACCTTCTCCTTTATCGGTCAAAAAGGAAACCTCAGCCTTATTAACCCCTATGATGGAACAGTTTACGCCATCAATCCTGACAAGATTTGTATGGATGATGGTGTTCTCACGCTTATAAACATGCCCTTAAAGGATTACCCTCTGTTGATTACTTTCGGTGATTTTGCCGAACTGAGAAAGTGAGGTCTACATAATGTATACACTTAAAAACGATGTTCTTTCTTACACACTTGATGATCGCGGATATAACTGTTCCTTCTTTCATCTTGCGACAAATCATGAATATGTCAAAATACCGGGGACGGTCTGGAAGCTTATCTATTCCGTTACAGGCACGGAACAAGTAGAGTGCGTGGTTTGGCAGGACGGACAAAAACAACAGATTTCCGCCTGCAAGGACGTGCTTATACTACGTTGCAATTCAATGATTGGTGAGGACGGACGCTTAATAGATGCGTCCCTAACACTAAGGTTTCTGAGCGCTCCGCAAGGACTAAGAGTCATAGCAGAACTGGAAAACCGCGATCCGTCCGTAATTTTGCAAGAACTTCAGCTGACCCCTGTCTCCGGTGTCCACTCCCTTTCAGGCCGCCATAATGATGATTTTATCGCCTGGCCCAGAGGTTTGGGAATACGTATCCCAAATCCTGCTTATAACGATCTGTCTACCTATGCTGGTTTCCGCAAATATGAGCGCCATGATCAGTTCCATACCGATATGGACGCACTGTATCAAAGCGACCATGCCTCAATGCAATGGTTTGACTGGTATAACAGTGAGGAAGGTCTATATATTGGCTCTGAGGATACTACGCGTCAGGCACTTTGTCTGCATATAGAGAGGGATACCCATCTGAATGTTTTGCGCTTTGGTATGATTCGCTATCCTATGCTCAATGCTGGCGAGCAATGGCAGGGACAAGCAATTGCTTGTTTTCCCCATCTAGGAGATTGGCACGCGGGTTCCCGCTTCTACCGTGCCTTTATGGAAACAAGTGGCGGTTATGTTCCGCCAAAACGCCCTGACTGGTGCCGCGACATGACAGGTTGGCTTCGCGTGATTTTGAAACAACAGCATGGCAAGCTCAACTGGGATTACAGCGACATTCCCGCCCTATACGACGAAGCCGCTGCTGCCGGTTTTAACACGCTCTACCTCCTAGGTTGGGAAAAAGGCGGTTTTGCCCGTATGTGGCCGGATTACATCGTAGATGAGCGTATGGGTGGTGTAGAAAAACTGAAAGAAGGTATTGACTACGTTCATAAAAAGGGTGGACGAGTGCTAATGTTTTTGAGCTATGCGCTGGTAGATCATAATAGTAATTTTTATTTGAATGAAGGCGGTGAAAAAGTTCCAATCCGTTCACTCTGGGGTGAGGACATACCCTTCTCAGAAACCTACTGCGGCGAAGGCACCTACCGTAAAATCGGCAACCCTGCTATGCCAATGTATCTTGCCTGCCCTGGTGCACCGCTATGGCAGGAAAAAATGAAGTGGGCAGCAAAGCAATGCCTGGAACTAGGTGCTGATGGCGTGCTGTACGATATCGGCGGCTGGTTCCCTTATTTTTGCTATGCAGAGGATCATACACATAAAAAACCCAGTCATTCCCATGAGAGCAAGGCAGCTAACTATAGTGACCTGAGGAATTATGTAAAAACCTTCGGAGACAACAAAATAATCTTAATGGAACATAATGTAGATATTTACGGGCAAAGCATGGATATCAGTCATGGCTCAAATTCTCAGCCGGACACACGTCTACTTGACCCTATTTCCGCCGAGAATCTTAGCGACGCTTATTTGGATAGCCGTCTTTCAGAAATGTATCTCTATACCTTCCCGGAGCTTATAACTACTAATCGGGAATGCGGTCAGGACGAGGATCACTATCGCGCTATGGCAGGTTATAGCTTCCTGCTAGGGCTTCGGTTTGATATGACGGTCTATCGTTGCTGTGGCAGCCTAAAAAATCTACCTAACTACACTGCGTATCTCATGGAATTAAATGCTCTTTATCACCGGTACGAAAAACACCTGTTGCGAGGCCTATTTGTAGATACAGACGGCTTTACAGCGGACAATCCCTATGTTTATGTAAAAGGCTGGCAAGCTGAAGACGGTACCATGGCTGTCACACTATGGAACCCTACTTCACAAAGTCGCACAGTTACGATTACGAACACCCAAACCGGCAATGCAACCGTGGTAAGCGTAGCAGCAGAAATGGCTACCGCCGCAGAAATCTGATACCACCACGCTCGTCGCCTATCGATAACAGCGGGATAAAATCAAAAGCAGCGGCTTATGACATACATCCCATAATTGGTTTATATCTATTTTGGGGTTGTGTATTTGTAAAATAATTAGAACAGCTTTGATTCATTACACTGATAATACCACTATTTCAGTTTGCGCTATTTATTGAAAAAGTGGCATCTAGCCTTTTCTGATTTTCTCGTTTAATAAGCCCCACTCCATCAGAATAAACTATTATACTACAGTACATTTATTACAGGATTAAAAAAACCAAGGTAACCAAGGTACTGTCAAGTCATGTTCGCAACTTTGAACTCCGCTTGAGCTGTTATGCTGCCTGTTTGTCTAGTGATTTGAGCGAACCTTCGCTCAGATATGCATTGCTTACTTACCAGTCTTCTGAGTATTCTATCAGGTACATAGTTACTAGCCTTAGATAAGATTCAGAGCTTGGAAATATGCCAACAACTTTAGTTCTGCGCTGTATTTCACGGTTTAGTCTTTCCAGCATGTTTTTTGAGCTGACCTTTCTAGAGTCTAGTTGAGGGAAAGAAAGATAGGTAAGAGCGTCCTCTAATCCATCTTCAAGAATGTTAATAGCTTTGGGACACTTGTCTCCGTACTCGTCGCCCAGTTCCTTAGCCCGCTGCCTAGCTATGGTAAGATCGCTTGCCTGCCATATACCCTTTAACTGACCAGCAAACCGCTCCTTATCCTTATGCGGTACATGAATAAGTATGTTTCGCATGAAATGCACTTTACAGCGTTGCCAGCTAGTACCGGGAAAACACGATGTAATTGCAGCAACAAGACCTTTGTGAGCATCTGAAATGATTAATTTAGGGTTGCTCAAACCTCTTTTCTTAAGCTTTTCAAATAGCTGTTTGTAGCTTTCCTGTGACTCTTCAAGCATTGGTTCTATAACCATGCTTACGACGCGACTTGCATACCGTACCTTCTCATACATTGCATCTATCCAGAGTACAGGATAAGAAGCTGCTGTCAGTGAGCGATTACGGAACTCTTCAACCTGCTCATTTAATCCTTTAGTCATCTCATTACTTGACTGCGTGAGATATTCTCGATACCTAAACACTTGGCTAATTTTGCGATTTTACGTGTTGATACGCCTTGTATATAGGCTTCTTGGATAACTTTTATAAGAGCTGCTTCACTGCGTTTACGCTCGGTTACAAAGAAAGGTATATAACCACCATTTCGTATCATAGAAACCATAAATTGGTTTCTCCTCCTTTAGAATGTTTGACAACATACATTGTAGCGGAGTTCCAGTGGCTTTAACATGCCTTATGACTAAAACCTTCTGAGTAAAGTTGCAAACTTTAGTATACTCTATCCGAGTTTTCTTCTCATTCAATTGGTTTCTTTTTAAAAATCTTTTTTGACTCATAATCATATTTTTAATGGTGAAGCTTTATTTTGGGAGGATATCGTCAATAGTTTTGTGTTACAACAACGCTAAAAAACCTTATATATCAATAAAAAACGAGAAGCTAGTAAAAGTACTAACTTCCTAATTTGGTGGAGGTGAGGGGAGTCGAACCCCTGTCCGAAAACGCAGTACATCGTTTTCTCCGAGCGCAGCCTATATATTTAAATTCCCTCTATAGTACCCCTATAGGCAGGTAAAACTATATCGGTAGCTTCATAATTCAGGCATCTCCTCAAAGCTTTGGAGCGTCCGTTCCTCACATAAATGGCGCCGTTACTTCAGACTGTGAGTATCTGAAAACGACGTTCGCGGACTTAGGCCGCGAAGGCTAGTTTCTGATTGTTGTCAGTTACTTTTATTTCCCTGTTGGTATGCGGTTCAGGGTCCGCAGCTCGCTTACAATGTCCCCGCCCATCTCCGTCGAAACCAGAACACCCCCAAGCGTTTTACTAGCCACAATAAGATTATACCATATTTTATGATTAAATACATATAAACTACAAATCAAAAAGCATATTGTGTGGCAGACCCGCCGAAATTCATTTGACTAAAATGCTAAATTGAGATATAATTTCACTACAGTCGCCATCTGCCGTGTATACGGCGATTTGCCAAGGCGAGATGTGCGAAGGGAGGGAAACAAGTGTCAGAAGTTCGTGTCAAGGAGAACGAATCTTTGGAGAGTGCTCTTAAGCGCTTCAAGCGTCAGTGTGCCCGCTCCGGCGTTTTGGCCGAGGTTCGTAAGCGTGAGCATTATGAGAAGCCCAGCGTAAAGCGTAAGAAAAAGGCTGAGGCTGCACGCAAGCGCAAGTATTAGTATTATTTGCTCTATCACGGAGGATCTTAAGGGTTCTCCGTTTTTATTTGGAGGAATTATGAATATAGATTGCTTTGTGAGTACCGTTGAAAACCTTTGTCAAAAACTGCCTGATAAAATTTTTGAAGGTTTAAACCTTGGGATTGGCATAAGCGAAGAGATAAAATTGCACCCAAAAACTAAAAAACATAAAGCACCACTTTATATTTTTGGTGAATATAGATATGGTATACATACCGGCTGCGGCATATTGCTATATTACGGTTCTTTTATAAACGCATATCCGGGGATTTCTGAGGAACTATTAAAAAAGAAAATAGAAGAAACACTAAAACACGAGCTTATGCATCATTTAGAAACACAGGCAGGTGAAAGAAAGCTTGCAATAGCCGATGCCATGCGATTAAAAGGCTACTGCGATACTTAATACCAAGTTTGACCGAAACAGTTTATATAGAAATCACTCACATAATCATAGAGAAAAACATCGCCCTGAGTACGCATATTGTCTGGTAAGGGTTTTATATTGTTTTCTTTTTTATCTGAAATACTGTCATATATGTAGCTATACCTACGTATACGGCTATTAAGGTTGCCTTCGATCGTTTCAAGTGCATAGCTGCCATTTCCTAAGTTATTTACTGAAGTTATCAGCGCTATATGGGTATAGGGAGTACTGCCTTTTTTTCCGTATATTATATAATAGCCGGCTCTTGGAAGGTTTGTAATCCTATTTCTGCTGAGGAAACCTTCAAAAAGCTTGGTCTGCGATGCCTGCCTTACCGCAAATGGAGAACCATCTGTAAGCGCAGGTGCGTCTTTTGCACGATATTCCGGAGTCATCGTGATGCCCGCCTTATCAAAATTATAGCCTACAAATGCGCCGCACCAACCAAAACCCTTATATGCTGTAGGTCTAAACCATTCTGTATATTTGTTGAAACGAGGAAAAGCTTCGCCTGCTGCCAACTGCCATTCTGAAATCGCATAGTCTATTGCCTGTTTAATTTGAGGTGGAGCTTCAGGCACAGCACCTACCTGCACTTCAGCGCGCATTGTAACCTTACCTTTTTGATTTGTGCAGTTAATTACGGTATAGCCGTCAGAGATTGCAGTGATTACCCCATCTTCAGTAACTGAAGCAACCTGCGGGTTATCACTAGCCCACTCCCCTGTCGCTGCAATAGGTGTTGTGTATTGACCAACTAAAAGTTCAAGAAGTATAGGTCTTGGTGGAACCTCAAGCGCCGCCTGTATCGGCATTGTTGCCATAATTATTAGCATCATTATTATCAGAAATATCATCAATCTTTTCAATCTTCTTCTCTCCTTTTTTGAGATTTGATTTTTTTATAGTTTATTTTACTGCGCTGAGAATTATCTATCAACACAGCAATAAAGCCAAAAATAATAGACATATAATAAGTAACAAAACGCCACACAAACATACCCGCAAAAATGAGATGTTCAGGGAAAAATGAGCCGAAGAATAGATAAAAACCACCCTCCTGTGCGCCTGAAGCGCCAGGCAGAGGAGTAAATGAGGCAGCAATATGCAGCATGGTTTGCATTGTAAGTAGGTCTATATACCTATGTGTATTTAAGCCAAGGCCTCTATAAACAAAGTATATAGCGCTCATAAGTGCAAACACTTCCATCAGTGACAAGACAAAAAGTATAATAAATTGAAGCGGATGTTTTGTGAGCAAAAACACGCTGGCATGGAATTCATCAAGCGCCGCATCGGCTTTTGATGAGGTTCCCGCCTTATCCTTTACTATTCTAAGCTTTGCTCCTATGTTTACGAAAAATATAACAATTGCGCGTACAAAGTTTCGAGAAATGGCAAGAAGTATGACAAGCACAACCGTTAACGCATTCACAACAAAACCAATTGCTAGAAACCATATTCCTCCTTGCATATTATCCCTTATAAGCTGTGGGTTTATACACCAAAGTGTACCACCTAAAATAAGCAAAGCGCATTGCCAGCAGAAGAACTTCACAGCAAGTGCAGATGAAGAAATACCCGTAGGTACGCCGCGTTTTTTTAGTGAATACACCTGTATTGGCTGTCCACCCGTGGCAGCAGGGGTGATGGATGAATAATACATACCTATTAGACCGACCAAAATATTTACATTTAAAGAAATTGGTATCTTTTGAAAACGAAAGAATGCAAAAGTAATAAAGCCTTCAAAGAATGCATAAATAAAAAAACAAAGAATCGCGCCAAAAAACCAAATCGGATTCATGCTACGCAGCGCTACAATAATTTGTTCTATATCACCGGATTTCAGCGCAAAGTAAACTACAACAACAAATGTGCCAACAATAAATAGTATATTGAGAGCTTTTTTAAGCATTTGCTTGCTGCTACTCTTCATATATCGCTCCTAAAACGAAGAAAATATTACCCACGAATATTTTCAACAAAAACCTCGTCCTCAAGCGTTATTATCTTGTTATACACTTTGAGGCTTAAAGGATTTCCTTTTTCTAACGTAAATTTAAGACTTGTACTGTCAACATATACATGTATTAAACGTTCCCTATATACAAAACGGAAACTATAACTTTGCCATATACTAGGCAAAAACGGTGAAAAAGATAGCCCCTCAACCGTACGCATACCAGCAAAACCTTGAACAATCGCAAGCCAACTCCCGGACATACTGGTGATATGAAGACCGTCTTGAGTATCGTTATTAATATTATCAAGGTCAAGCCTTGCAGTACGCAGATACATTTCAATCGCCTTATCCCTATTATCTATTTCCGCTGCAAGCACGGCATGTACGCAGGGAGAAAGGCTGCTCTCATGCACCGTCATAGGCTCGTAGAAATTAAAATTGCGTTTTTTAGTTTCTACATCATAAAGATGACCCAATGTATACATGCCCTGTAGTACATCAGCCTGCTTAATATAACATGAGCGCAATATCCTATCCCAAGACCAATTTTGGTTGAGTGGGCGCTCTTTTTTAGGTATAGCTGAAACATTATTAA
>DUQK01000059.1 GCA_012837835.1 Christensenellaceae bacterium
ATCTCGCTTTTTGTGTTTGATTGCTAGAAACCTAATAGATTACCTAATTCTTTTGAAAAACAGATTCCCACATAAAAACAAAACGGTTCTAGCTTAATCGCTAAAACCGATTTGTCTACGGTCTGAACCCGCATATTATTTGATATGTGGGTTTACTTTTTGCTATTCATTATCATTAAATATTCAGCTATGGTAACAACTATTAGAGCGAAAGTAAACTTTAATAGAGTTTCATAGGCAATACTCCCCAATTATTTTCCATTTATCATACAAATCATCTATAGAATATCTTGCATTGGCAGGGCTGGTAGATGGTAGCCCTATAGCTTTAAAACCCGTTTTATTCTCCTGATATTTTTTATAATAGCGGTGTGCAATCCCGCCATTACAGAAAATCCGCTTTATATCCACCTCTTTAAAAATGGGGCTTAAATCAGAGGGAATTACATTTTGTATACTTGCATCGCTGGAGCCTATAATATCACACTTAAATATTACATCGTATAAGGCAATATGATGCTGCAAAAGAAAGGCTTTTCTTTCTTCAATATCTGTGCTCAATTTAACACCAAAAATCATATCTAGCAAAGGCCAGAAACGATTCTGGGGGTGTCCGTAAAAAAAGCCATATTCCCTTGTTTTAACAGAGGGAAATGAACCTAATATAAGTATTTTTGAATCGGCATTAAATAGAGGCTTGAGTGGGTGGGTAATTGTTTTATGTTTTATCATTTTAACTCTCCTATCTGTTCAATTCCGCACAACTTATGAATGTATTATTTAGCCATCTTATTTAGATAACACTTGCTGCATATTAAGATATAATTGCATTGTAAAAACACAGCGCTTTATGTTTCTACAAAATACAACCCGATAGCCTATTATTACATGCCGTTTGAAAAAGTTCAGTTGTTGCTCTTGGATTAATCAACTAAGTCTTCTCCCATAAACCACTTGTTTTGGTGGTTCGTATGAATAAGTTTAATATAATAACTATTCGGCGCAGAAATCAAGTAGTTATTGCTAGCCGCACAGGGGTTATACTCGCTTATAGCAATAGCAGAATATAATCCTTTGTAGTATTCAGGATAGGCTTCCAAAACGCCCGGATTCTTTAAAATATCAAGTGCGCTTATGGGTTTACCATCGTAAAATTGATAACCATAAATAAAGTCCACAACACCATATCGCCCTTCGTAGTACGCTTCGCCTACCACATGACCATTGTATGCTCTACTTGTATTTGCCAAGTAAATTATACGGCATGGTATGTTAAGGCACTGAAACAATACTGCTCCCACTCGAGCCATATCTGAGCACCAGTCAGTACCGCGGCTCAGTATCTGTTTCTCTGTTCCGCCAAACAGCATATTGTCAAAATCCACGTTATATGAATCTGCAATATTTTGCGTATACTTAAGCACATTTTCTACGGTTTCTTTGTCGGTAGAAGCTTTAAACCGCTGAGCAAAATGATAGAGTTCGTGCCCTCTCATATCGTAGCGAGCAACCCCTGAATAAAGAAACGCAGCAGACTCATCATCAAGCAGCACCATGTTTTTCATTAGTTCATGGTCAACCGACGCCGGATCGTGCAAATCATTTCTAAGCATATATTCATATGCCTTGCCAAATACTCCATAGCCTATTTTCATTGTTTGATTGTATCCTTATTAGTAATCTGTATCTTTATCAATTCTGATAAAAAACACGCTATATCCTACAATATACTCCGTAGCACTTTTTTTAATGGTCGAACTTTTATTATTTCAGATGCTATATATGGATTTATCAACACTATTTCAACTCTTTTTCCCAACCATTTTCAATTAATCGATAAAAAAATTCGCTTAAGTTATCGTCCATAAAAACTCTAATCATATCTTCCATATCAAGGGATAAATTGAGATTCTTAATATTGTCAATATCTTCCCACCATACATTTCCCTCTTTAGACGATACAAGCTCTCCTTCAAATTGATTCGTCTTGTAAAAAAGCACTACATATCTTTTGCCATCTTCCCACCAATTTTTTATGCCGCATAGTTTGGGAGATTTAATAGTCAGCCCTGTTTCCTCTTTTATTTCACGAATAACCGCATCGCAAAATGACTCTCCTATTTCAACATGACCACCTGGAAATGTAATGCCAGACCAATCCTTCTTTTTTCTATCAATTACAACAACTTTTTTGTCATCATAAATCATGCACATATTTGTAAAAATAACTTTTTCAGCCATAAGCTTATCCTCATTAAATTCCGATTTGTCACTCCACGTGTCTTTCAAATAAACTAAAAATCATTGCTTTCTTGCCACCATATAAAACCTATGGATTCTCCCTTGTATTGCTCCATCCCTTTCCAATATCTCTTTTGCTTTATACAGATTATCTAAATATTTATCTACTTCAAAATTTATAAATTCCCATTCTATGATTTTAGCAAACCATACCAAGGCACCGACATCAAAAAATTTGATTGGTCGAAACGCCTCTCCGCTCTCTAATATATCAAAACCGTTTTCTTCCAACTCTTTTTGTCTGATTGCTAAATATTGATTAGGATAAGCCATTTCTTTAATCTCTGGCTGCAAAAGTTTAATCAGCTCCCAATCATTTTCAGCGCCAACCTGTTGGGTTAAAAACAGCCCATTTGTTTTGAGTATTCTTTTTAATTCAGAGCAAGTATAATCCCCATGCCTGTTAGTTACTATGTCAAATTGACTATCCCCAAAAAGCAAAACACCTGCGCCATCAGCTTCTTTGAAATCTATCCCCAAAGGAAGTAGTTTGTCTTTACAAAATTCAACATTGGGTTTATATCCCTCAATAGCGGAAGTTTTTGAGTATGGATGATTTAGTTCAAGCAGAAACTCTCCCCCGCCTGTTTCCATATCCAATAGGTTCATTTCATCTGTTATAGAATTATCAATAATAGACTTAAAATCCCAAGGCAACTCATCCTCTTCAACATACCTATCAGAAATATGCGAAAAATCCCAGCCCTTTATATGTGCGATTTTTTCTTCATTTTTCCATTCTCTATATAATTTTTCTTTATCCATATACTTATCAACAAATGCTGTTTTTTTGAATATACTATTATCTGCGTTTTTCCCATCAAATAGATTTTAAAATTGCATATTTTGTATAAGCTCTAAAACACTATCCCTTACTACATTTTCAGTTGCAGCATATTTATTACATAAACCCTAAAGCTATTCCCCCGCATATCCTTTGGGGTTTTGCTTTTGCCATCTCCAGCTATCGCGGCACATGTCTTCAAGGTTTTTCTTAGCTTCCCAGCCTAAAAGCTCTTTAGCTTTATTTGCGTTTGCATATACAGTGGCAACATCGCCCTCGCGCCTTGGCGCTATTACATAGGGTACTTTTACGCCGTTCACTTTTTCAAAGGCATTTACTATATCAAGCACACTGTAGCCTATGCCTGTTCCAAGGTTTATTGCAATAGCGCCCTTGTTTTCATCTGCATAGCGTATGGCATCTACATGCCCCTGAGCTAAATCCTGAACATGTATATAATCCCTAACGCCTGTGCCGTCATGGGTATCGTAATCATTGCCAAATACACTTAGCTTTTCAAGCCTGCCAAGCGCAGTCTGCGTAATATAGGGAACTAGGTTATTTGGTATGCCGGCAGGGTCTTCGCCTATTTTGCCGCTTTCATGCGCGCCTATGGGGTTAAAATAGCGCAGCAATACTACCGACCATGTATCATCAGCATAGGCAATATCGGTCAATATTCTCTCGCATATAAGCTTTGACCAGCCGTAGGGGTTAGTGCAGCCAAGCTCTGCATCTTCAGATACTGGCATTTGAGAACCCGGCTTATAAACCGTAGCGGAGGATGAAAATATAAACTTGTTTACATTATGCCTTTTCATTACCCTGCACAAAGTCATAGTGGTTTTAAGATTATTGCTGTAATATTCAAGCGGTTTTTCCACCGATTCGCCAACCGCCTTAAAGCCCGCAAAATGTATAACGCAGCCTATATCGTGCTTTGTAAAAAGCTCATCCAGTTTATTTCCGTCACACACATCAAACTCATAGAAGGGAAAATCCTTCCCTGCAAGTTCCTTAACCCTTTCTATAGCTTTTATATGGCTGTTTGAAAGGTCATCAACCACAACAATATCATAGCCGTTCTCTATAAGCTTTACGCATGTGTGAGAGCCTATATACCCTGCTCCGCCGGTTACCAGTATGCTCATACCATTTCCTCCTGATTAGTTTTAGTTACACACCCATAGTAACATCATTTCAATGTATTTTCCAGAGGGAAATAGTATGAAATCTATATTCTCCTGTTTTTTTGTTTTTTAATAGTGTGTAATGCTTACTTTTAAAAAATAGCTCTATTAAACGCAGCCCTGCATAATCATAGCATTTGCAACCGTCAAAAAGCCTGCGGCATTCGCTCCTGAAACATAGTCTATGCTGCTATCCCCATATACTTCCGCAGCGTTTGACACGTTTTTAAATATATTTTCCATTATACCTTTTAGCTTGTTGTCTACCTCTTCAGCAGAGTAATACAGGAAAAGCGCATTCTGCCCCATCTCCATGCCGCTGGTTGAAACCCCGCCCGCGTTTGAAGCTTTTCCAGGCGCATGTAGTATATTATTATCCTTAAAGCATTTAACAGCCTCAGCTGTAGTTGGCATGTTCGCGCCCTCTGCCACCGCTATTACTCCATTTTTAACGAGTGCCTTAGCGCCCGCTTCATCAAGCTCATTTTGAGTGGCGCATGGAAGTGCTATATCGCAGGGTACTTCCCAAATAGCGCTGGGCTTATCTACATAAGGCACATTCTTAGCGTCTGCATATTCCTTTATACGCCCACGCCTTTTTTCTTTTATATCTATCATGAGTTCTATATCTATGCCCTCGTCATCAACAACAAATCCGTTAGAATCGCTCATGGCAATGGGCAAGGCTCCAAGCTCATATGCTTTTTTCGCCGCATACAGGGCAACATTCCCGCTGCCTGAAACAACTGCCTTTTTTCCCTCCAAGCTATGACCGTTTTTCTTTAGCATAGCATCTAAAAAGTAACAAAGACCGTATCCCGTCGCCTCTTTACGCCCGGGGCAGCCGCCGTAGCTTAAACCCTTGTCCGTAAATACGCCGGAAAATTCTCCCGTAATCCTTTTATATTGACCGAACATATAACCGATTTCACGTGCACCTACGCCTATGTCGCCCGCAGGAACATCCATATTGGGACCTATATGGCGATAAAGCTCTGTAATAAGGCTCTGGCAGAAGCGCATTACCTCTCCCTCGCTCTTGCCGTGGGGGTCAAAATCCGCACCGCCTTTGCCTCCGCCCATATTAAAGCCTGTTAGCGCGTTTTTAAGCGTCTGTTCCAGAGCCAAAAACTTAAGCGTACTTAAATTTACACCTTTAGTAAAGCGCATTCCGCCCTTATATGGACCTATGCTGCTATTAAACTGTACCCTGTATGCAGTATTCACCTTTATTTTGCCGCTATCATCAAGCCAAGGCACACGGAATATTATAACCCTTTCAGGCTCCATAAGGCGCTCAAGCAGCGAATACTCTTCATACTCCGGATGTAGCAACAGCACCTTATCCAGTGATGAAAGTATTTCCTGCGCCGCCTGCAAAAACTCACCCTCATGCGCGTATTTTACTTTAAGTTCCTCTATTACTCTCGCAGCGTATGCGTTCATACTCATCCCCCTCTCTATTCGCTCCCATTCTAGAGTCTTTTACTCTCTCCCGCAACGATTTAATTGTTTATTTTATGTGTTTCTACACTCTTTAAATAATTAGTATATATATTAAATATGATAATCAGCAGGAACAAGCACACTATGTGGTCAGAAAAAATATTCGATTTTATATTAAACCCATTAAAAACTACTACTTTATAAAAAACTTTGCCATAAAAGACGAATCCTGCTATAATATTTTGGCTGCCGAAGTGGCGGAATGGCAGACGCAGGGGACTTAAAATCCCCCGGCCTCTGGCTGTGCGGGTTCGACTCCCGCCTTCGGCACCAAACCAAAAAACTAGAGGGGATAACACTTTCCCCTCTTTTATGTTGTCTAGTATAGCTTTTCTAGTCTTATTTATGATACTGTGTTCTTAATAATAATATTACAGTTCCATTAAAAAGACTAAAATGCAACACGAAATTTACTCAGCAAGCGATATTTCCGCATTATCGGGCGGCTTTTGTATAGCCTGCTCTAATGTCAGTTCCTGTACCATTGCTTCTATAGTGGTCTATTAATTAATGTTAGTATGAGTATTACCTACAGGTGTGGCTGCAGTTCCTATAGTCTTCTCGTAAGCCTTCATAGCTGACAACCAAACAATGATTGCAATCCCAAAAGGGGTACTAAGTATTAGCTTGGCTATGATAACTACTACAAGCGATACAATGAAAGCTACATTTCTTATGCTTTCAGTACTAGCCTTGCGCATAAATACCATCTTGATACCTTGCGTTATAAGGTTAACAACCAAA
>DUQK01000060.1 GCA_012837835.1 Christensenellaceae bacterium
CTGTCTTCATCTATAAGCTTGTCGGATTCCTCCTCTATGAGGATTTTACGCGCGTCTTTCACTTTCATGCGGCGCATTTTAGTGCGCTTTGGCATCATGCCGCCCATCATATCGCCTACGCTTATAGAAGTACCGCCAAGTTCAAGCTGTGGAGCGCTTTCCTCAACCTCGACTGATATATATGTATCTTCAAGTTCGCCGTCCTTTAGCTTCTGCCTTATATCCTCTCTTTTGCCGCTTAATCTCTGCTTTTCTTCGGGAGAAATTTCAGGTTCTTTAGTTTGCCTGCCCATAATAATATCTATTGGATTAGGCACTTTTTTAGGCTCAGGGTTAAGTATTACATTTACAAGCCTATCTTCCGCCATAACTTCAGCGCGGGTTCTAACCCTAGTCTTGTACTCATTTTTAACTAGGCGGTAGGAATTTTCCATAAGGTCCCGAATAATAGATTCCACATCGCGTCCTACATAGCCAACCTCTGTAAACTTAGTAGCCTCAACCTTTATAAAGGGGGCATTTACAAGCTTTGCAAGGCGGCGGGCAATCTCCGTCTTGCCAACGCCTGTAGGACCTATCATTAGTATATTCTTAGGATAAATCTCCTCCCGCATTTCCTCGGGAACTCTGCTCCTGCGGTAACGGTTGCGCAGCGCTATAGCTACATACTTCTTCGCCTCGTCCTGGCCTATTATATATCTATCGAGCTCTCTCACTACTTCTCTTGGGGTAAGTTCACTCATCTATACTTCCTCCACTATAATATTGCCGTTTGTGTATACGCAGATTGAGGCAGCTATTTCCAGCGCTTTATTTGCAATATCATACGCACTTAAATCTGTATTTTGTACTAACGCTCTTGCAGCAGCAAGCGCATAATTGCCGCCGGAGCCTATTGCACATACGCCGTCATCGGGGCTTATAACTTCGCCCGTTCCGCTTATTATAAGCAAATCCTCACTATCAGCTGCAATAAGCATTGCGTTTAGTTGACGCATACTCTTATCGCTGCGCCACTCCTGCGCAAGGCGCACCGCAGCGCGCTCTAAATTGCCGGAGTTTTGTGTAAGTTTTTCCTCAAAACGTTCGCTTAATGTAAAGGCATCGGCAACGGAGCCTGCAAAGCCTACTACTACCTTTTCATCATATATCCTGCGCACCTTTTTGGCGGTTGACTTAAATATTACACTTTCGCTAAGCGTAACCTGCCCATCGCCCGCGATTGCGATCTTTCCGTTTCGTTTAACGGCACATATTGTAGTGCCCATAAATTCTTGTGTCAATTATATATACCTCCGTAATTGGATTTAATAATATAGTCAATAGTTTTTAGAGCCCTATTTGATATGGCGAGATTCTTTTCCTGTTTGCCCCTGATTTTTTTATCAAGGCTATCCATTATACCGAAGTTTATATTCATAGGCTGAAAATTAGAATTTGCCCTTGAAATATATTTACCAAGCGCGCCTATTGCTGTATTCGACGTAAAGGCTGTCCTTTCCTCCCCCTTTAACTGTTTAGACATATACAGCCCCACCGTAAGACCTGATGCTGCGCTCTCTACATAGCCTTCAACGCCCGTTATCTGCCCCGCGAAATAGAGTTTTGGGGTAAAAATAACTTCATAAAATTCGTTCAAAAAACTGGGGCTGTTTAGAAAAGTGTTGCGGTGCATTACTCCGTACCTTAAATATTCTGCATTCTTTAACGCCGGTATTATGCCAAAAACCCTTCTCTGTTCAGGGAAAGTGAGCCTAGTTTGAAAGCCTACTAAGTTATATAAAGAAGCGCCCGCATCGTCCTGCCTTAATTGTAACACTGCAAAGGGCATTTTACCAGTTTTAGGGTCAATTAAGCCTTTAGGTTTAAGAGGACCAAACGCAAGCGTCTGTACACCTCTTTTTGCCATGCTTTCAACAGGCATACAGGCTTCAAAAACCTTGCTATCTTCAAAGCCTTTAACGGGTACGGTTTTCGCGTTTATAAGTTCATCTACAAAATGGTAATAAGTATCCTTATCCATGGGGCAGTTTAGATAGTCATCTCCCCTACCATACCTTGAAGCTCTAAATACATGCTCCATATCAAGAGAAGATTTGCTTACAATAGGTGAAGCCGCATCATAAAACGAAAGCCCGCTTACTCCATGCATATTAGTAATTGAATCAATAAGTGCGTCTGATGTAAGTGGACCTGTGGCTATTATAGCAGGGGGGCTTGGAAGCTCTTTAACTTCATCACATACAACCTCTATATTAGGATGGTTTTTAATTTTATCGCTTATAAACTCTGAAAACTTTTCTCTATCTACCGCCAGCGCCCCGCCTGCAGGTACTTGAGTTATATCCGCGGCTTTTATTATTAGGGATTTAAGCCTTCTCATCTCCTCTTTTAATAATCCCACAGCGTTTTCAAGCCTGTTTGAGCGAAGAGAATTACTGCACACAAGTTCCGCAAATAAATTAGAAACATGCGCAGGGGATTTTTTATCAGGCTTCATTTCATACAGCTTTACCTTTATTCCCCTATTAGCTATCTGCCACGCAGCTTCGCAGCCTGCAAGCCCTGCACCTATTACTTTTACATCATGCATCTTCTTTTTCTATATAAGGCTCATGGTGGCGGCAAGTTTCATTAGAGCATATTTTAATAGTGCCGTCCTTCCTGCGTTTTAAAGTCATGTAGCTATCGCACTTAGGGCACCTATCATCAACAGGCTGCTCCCATGAAACAAAATCGCATTCCGGATAGTTTTCACAACCGTAGAACTTGCGCTTTTTCTTGCTTAATTTTTCAAGCAGCCTTCCGCCGCATTTAGGGCAGTGGGCATCTATGTATTTAAGTATAGGTTTAGTATTCCTGCACTCGGGAAAATTGGGGCAGGCTATAAATTTGCCGAAGCGCCCCATCTTATACACCATGGTAACCCCGCATTTTTCGCATATCTCATCGCTAGGTTCATCTTCTATTTCTATCTTTTCCATTTCGCTTTGCGCGGTATTTAACATATCTTCAAAAGGCGGGTAAAATTCTCTAAGAAGTTCCTTCCAATCCTTTGTACCCTCTTCAACCTTATCAAGCTCTGTTTCCATAGAGGCGGTAAAATCTATATCCACTATAGAAGAAAAATACTGCTTCATTATGTCTACTATCAATTCGCCAAGTTCGGTAGGGTATAGGCGTTTGTTTTCCCTTGAAACATAGCCCCTTTGAGTTAGGGTATTTATAGTAGGCGCATAGGTTGACGGTCTTCCTATGCCGTTTTCTTCAAGCGTGCGAACAAGCGAAGCTTCCGTAAACCTTGGCGGCGGCTGGGTGAAGTTCTGCTCTGCGTCTGCATTTATTATTTTAACCTTATCGCCGGTTGAAAGCTTCGGCAGGGGAGCCTGTTTTTCTTCCTGCTCATCGTCCTTGCTTTCTTCGTATATCTTTGTAAAGCCAGCAAACACCTTGGCTTCGCCGTAGTAACGCAGCTGGACAGCCTTTTTCTCGTCCTCAAGTATTGCGGTCATGGTGTCAAAGCGCGCCTGCTCCATCTGGCTTGCCACAAAGCGGTTGTGTATAAGCGTATATAGCTGCAGCTGCTCCCTAGTCAGCGCCCCTTTAAGGCTTTCGGGCGTGCGGTTTACATCGGTTGGGCGTATGGCTTCGTGAGCGTCCTGCGCACCTGCACGCCCTTTATATATGTTTTTGCTTTTGGGCAGATACTCTTTGCCATATTGCTCTAAAATATACTGCCTTACGCTGTCTACAGCTTCATCGCTTATGCGCACGGAATCTGTACGTATATAAGTAACCAAACCCTGCAAGCCTCCGGGCTTAAGGTCTACACCTTCATATAGCTGCTGCGCAACGCGCATAGTGCGGGCTATGGTAAAGTTTAGCTTACGGCTCGCCTCCTGCTGCATGGTTGATGTAGTAAAGGGAGCCGCGGGGGATTTCTTCCTTTCCTTTAGTTTTACGCTGCTTGCTGTAAATTTAGCGCCCTCTATGCGCTTTTTAGCGTTATTCGCCTCATCTGCACCGGTAATCTTTACCTTTTCGCCATCTAAATTTGATAGCTTTGCCCTATACTCCTGCTTTTTGCCTTTATCGTTTTTAAGGTCTAGGTAGGCATATATATCCCAGTATTCTTCAGGGATAAAGCCCTCTATTTCCTGCTCTCTATCTACTATTATTCGGGCGGCTACGCTCTGTACGCGGCCTGCGGAAAGGCCTTTTCTTACTTTTTCCCAAAGAAGGGGGCTTATTTTATAACCCACAAGGCGGTCAAGCGCTCTTCTTGCCTGCTGGGCGTCTACAAGGTTCATATCAATTTTTTGCGGATTTTTTATAGCCTGCGACACAGCTTTTTTGGTTATCTCGTTAAAGGTAACTCTGCAAGTGCAATCCTCATCCATATTGAGCGCATTTGCAAGGTGCCAGGATATAGCCTCTCCCTCTCTATCCGGGTCTGTTGCGAGGAATATATTATTCGCTTTTTTGGCTTCTTTTCTAAGCTCCGCAAGTATTTCCCCTTTCCCCCTTATGGTTATATATTTAATATTAAAATCGTCCTCAGTATCTATACCAAGTTGAGATTTTGGTAAATCCCTCACATGACCCTGCGAAGCCTTTACAGTATAATTTCGCCCTAGCATTCTGCTGAGCGTTTTTGCCTTAGCAGGAGATTCTACTATAACTAAATTTTTACCTTTTGCCACAAATTTTGCTCCTTCATATATTTAAGCGGTACATGCCGCCGGGCAGAGCTTCTATTATGCCCTGCATTTGCATAATCACGATATGCGTATTCGCTTCTGATGCTGATAGCTGCGTTTTTTCAAGCAACTCTTCAAAACTAAGCGAGTCAACGCAAAGTGCATGATATATCTTTCCTTGTTCGTTTGTCAAATTAAGCTCTTCTATTTTAAGGCTATTATCCGCCTTATTATCAGCATTTCCCCAGCCCATGTCCTCTATTATATCATCTGCGCAGGTAACGAGCCTTGCGCCGTCGCGAAGTAAGCTATGGGGTATAAGACTGCCGGGGGCATCCACCTGCCCGGGGAGCGCAAATACCTCCCGCCCTTGGTTTAGCGCATGGCTTACAGTTATTAAAGTACCGCTCTTTTCCCTGGCTTCTATAAGCAATACTCCATGGCTAAGCCCGCTTACTATACGGTTTCTAACGGGGAAATGATATGCAAGTGGTTTTGAATACAGCGGGTATTCGCTTATTATTGCGCCGCCGAGTTTAATTATTTCCCTAGCTAAAGGTATATGATCCTTTGGGTATATGTTTTTTATGCCTGAACCAAGCACGGCAATGGTTTTCCCGCCGCAGTCAACCACTCCCTTGTGGGCGGCTGCATCTATACCATAGGCAAGCCCGCTTACAACTATAACGCCGGATAGACTTAAATCCCTAGCTATTGAAAAAGCTTGCCTGCTACCGTAGCGGGTATCTTTCCTTGAGCCTACTATTGATATAGCCCTATAATCGGCACTGGGTAAGCTGCCATAGTAAAAAAGTACATCAGGCGGGTCTAAAATCTCCTTTAGCATATAAGGGTAATCTTCATCACCAAGAAACACAACCTTAGCTTTAGCCTTTTCAAGCTCAAAACAAAAATAATCAAGCCCCTTTGCTTTTAAGGCTATAAGTTCATCAAAGGCTTTTGCGCCTATTATATTCCCTTCATTTAATGATAAGTTATTGTATGCATCTATTGCAGAGCCGTGTTGCTCTATAAGCCTTTCTCTGCCATTATAAGTTAGGCTTTCGCTTGTCGCAAGCCACAGCCTTGCCGCCTTATCTTGTGATATCATCGCCCGCTCCCCAGTATTTTGAATCTATTATTATACCTACATCAATAATTAACTATATTAGTCCCAGACTTTAGGTATTTAGGAATACAAACCTCTTTTGCATTTGGATGATTAGAAAATAATAATCTTATTGCCCTAATAGCACTATAAGTATCTTCAATCAAATCGTGTTGTTTTTGATACAACGAAACATCATATACATTTGAGCTCAGTTCATGAGCAGGCTTTTGACGAAGACTCCTAATATATCTCAAAGGCTCAATTATTAGATTTCTTAAATTTTCCTGAGTACGGATATTTTTCATCAACCACTCTTCTAACATTTGGAGACTACCTTTATCATTTCCCGATTCATCCTTTCGTTTTACAGCACTAATCAAATATGAATTCTTCTGAAATGCATTGTACGAGATGTTGTGAATAACCATCTTTTCCAATACAAGCACAAAATCGTAGTAGTTTTTTAGAGTTGGCAGAAATATATTTCTATATCCATCTGGTGTATTATAAGGGTCATTATCAAAGGTTTTGTTGAATAGTTTAGGTATCCCCATTTTTTCACATTGTTCATTAATGATCTTCATTTCCTCAATGAGAGCATGAAAAATCCAATAATCAGCCACCCACTCTCCGCATATTAAATTATCATAAAAATGTTTATGTACTTTACATTTCACATTGTCATTGATTTCAAACCCTTTCCATAACATTTGCTTTTGAGAAGATAGTTTTGATAAGTCGCAAACAAAAACACCTATGGCACGCTCAAGTTCAGGTTGGTCAATATATGCCATACCATAATCCTTTATATATTCATATTCAAGAGTTTCATCATCATAAAGTTCATCATTAGGCAAGATACTACCGCGATAACCAAAATCAATTATTTTAAATTGTGGGTTGTTCGCGTATCTTTCCAATATTTCGATATTAAAGAAAACGATCTTAAACTGAGCTTCACCTTTTTGAAGTAAGGCAGTATATGGTTTGGACAAGTCTGGACTTATTGTATCCAGTGCTTTTGGTGTTGGATAAAGAACAGAATGCAACCTTAATTCGGAAATATTACTTTTTTGTTTTTCAATTGGAATATTGTAATTGAATGCCTTTATGTGAGGGTTATTAACTTCTCTTTCCGACAATACTAGTATATATTGATTATTAATAAGCTCAGAAAGTATTTCATAATCATAGTTTTTCATAGTATAAATAGGCAACCCATTAAATTCCGATGATCCCAAATAATAGGTAATAACCTCATTTAGAATTTTTTCGCGCTTATTCACATTCCACTCCTAATCTAAACATAAATAAAAATATATGTGATAATAGTTGAAAATATATTTATTCAAATAACGATAACCTCACTATGCTCTTTTTGCCATAATAGTTTAATAAAAATGTACTATCAATCACTAGGCTGAACATATGAACACCAAATTTGATCCAATCACACAAACGTCTGAATACTATGTGACTAACTCTTGCTCTCAGGATGATTAAACATTCTCATAGTATTTTATAAGTGTGTCATCATCGTCGGTGGCATAGCACTCATCGCAGACATGTTAGCAAAAGTCAATGCAAAACACAAGAAGATTTGGGAAAATATTCAATCGGATTAAATAAGCACATTCATGTATATGTCTTTCCAAGATTCCAAAAAAACTTTGCTTTATCACTCCTCACCCCAATACTTTGAATCTATTATTCTAAACTGTACAGCTTCCGCCATATCGGCAAGCTCTATATTCGGCTTTTCCTTTAAATCTGCTACAGTGCGGGCAAGCTTAATTATTCTCCCATATGCTCGCATACTTAGTGCAAACTTTTTTATTGCCTGATGTAAAAAGCGCATGGCTTCATCACTCACATTTGCGTACTGCTCTATATGCTTATTGTTCATCTGTGCATTGCAGTATATGTTGGTATTTTGGAATCTTTCAAGCTGTATTTTGCGCGCCTTTTCAACCCTTACTCTAACTTCAGCGCTTGTTTCGCCTGTAGCCCTAGTTGAAAGTTCCTCAACGGGTACGGCATCAACCTCAATTTGCATGTCTATTCTATCTAGCAAGGGACCTGAAATCCTGTCTAAATACTTGCGAATATCCCGGCTTCCGCAGCGGCAAGCCCTTGTCCTGCTTCCATAATAACCGCAGGGGCAGGGGTTCATGCTTGCAACAAGCATACACCTAGATAGATACTTAGCGTGCGCTCGTACCCTTGATACATTAGCGTAGCCATCCTCAAGCGGTTGGCGAAGAGCTTCAAGCACACGCCTTGGGTATTCCGGCATTTCATCTAAAAATAGTACCCCATTATGCGCTAGAGATACTTCACCAGGCTTTGCATTTATCCCCCCGCCTATGAGAGCCGCGGCGGAGGCGGTATGGTGCGGAGCGCGGAAAGGGCGCACAGTCATAAGACCTGTGCCGGGTGCAAGCATACCCGCGGCTGAATATATGCGGGTGGTTTCAAAGGCTTCTTCTTGGGTCATCTGCGGGAGTATGCCTGGCAAGCACCTTGCGAGCATGGTTTTGCCGCTTCCGGGAACGCCAACAAAAAGTATATTATGTCCGCCCGCAGCAGCTACTTCTAGCGCTCTTTTAGCCTGCTGCTGTCCCCTTACTCTGCTTAAATCATAAGCCTGCTCTTGTTGTTTTTGTAAACATTCTTCATAAGTTTTTTGCACCTGAGGCAGTATTGGAGCTTTGCCCGACAGGTGCTGCATAGCTTCGTAAAGATTCCTCGCGGGATAAACCTCCATACCCATAACCGCTTCAACTTCCGGCGCATTCATATATGGCAGCAATACCTTTTGTATGCCCCTTTCCTTTGCGGATATTACAAGAGGCAGCACTCCCTGCACAGGTACTAAGCTTCCATCAAGCGCAAGTTCGCCTAGTATTAGCGTGTCCTGCAAGTTATACGCCTTAATTTGCTTTGTCGCCTGTATTATGGCTACGGCTATGGAAAGGTCAAAAACAGTGCCTTCTTTTTTTACATCAGCGGGTGAAAGGTTTACGGTTGTATGCCCATAGGGCATGGCAAAACCGCTGTTTTTTATTGCGGCGACAACCCTATCGCGGCTTTCTTTTACTGCAGTATCGGGCAGCCCAACCATAGTAAACTGAAACTGATTGCCTCCGCTTACATACGCCTGAACATCTATAGGTACGCCTGAAACGCCAACAAGTGCATAGCATAAGGTTTTCGCCAGCATATTTCCTCCTTTAGTAGTATATCCCCGGGAACCAGCGCATAGCATCAAGCCAGGCAGTGCTTACCCTAACTCCGCTTATATAAGGGAAAAAGCCTATGAACAGCACCGCTGACAGCAGCGTTATGCCTATAGCCACAACCCTAGATGTTTTAGGGTAATAATCCCAAATTCTATCTATCACATAGGCTATAGCCATTATGGCAAAGGGTGTCGCAGGGAAATAGTGATATATGTATGTACCGCGCGGCACCAAGCACCAAGGCAGGTACTGCGCAAAATAGGCTATAAGTATAAATATCGCGCGCCTTGAAAATCTTTCTTTACCACGAACCGCATTAACTATCATATACAATATTATTGCTATAAGTGCGACTGTGCTTACCCACCATACAGCGGGGTTGCCAAATGCCCATATTGCGCTGCCTGTACCGTCTATCCTTGGGGCAGAGTAATAATACATAGGCTTTTGAGATAGCGGCCACATATACCATTTGGAAGCAAAGGGGTGGTCTGCCCCTCTGCCCGGCGCTGAATGGTAATTATACATGCTTATATTGGCTCTATGCACTTTTTCTATAGTAAGCCCATCAACGCTTGAGACAAACACGGGGTAGAAGGATAAATAATAAATAAGTAAAGGTATTATAACAAAAAACAGCACGCAATACAGCAGCGTTTTTACAGTGCGGTTTTTCCATGTGTTGGCAGCACTTTCATATATAGGGTTTGTTTCCCCATTTTTTAGCGCTTTTTCAGCAGCTATACCTTGGCGGATTTGCCTATATAAGCTAATAAAGAATATAACCGCAAGACCCATTCCTGCATAACATCCCGTCCACTTGCTTGCACACGCAAGACCCATGAATATGCCGCTTAGCGCTAATGGCAATAAGCTTTTACTAAAAGGCAGCTCATATACATTAAGGAATGCATAGCGGAACATAAAATAGGTAGACCATATTATAAAAAGCGTTACAAAGCTATCTATGGTAGCAATGCGGGTCTGTGCAAAGTGCATACAGTCAAAAGCCATAAGTAGCATGGGTAGAGCGGCAAGGTATCTCCTCTTTGTAAATAGCCTGCCAAGCATATACATACCCGGCAGCATAAGCACGCCCGCAAGCGCACCCGGAAAACGCCAGCCAAAGGGCGTCATGCCGAATATGGCTATGGATAATGTCATAAACACCTTGCCAAGAGGCGGGTGAGATACCTCGTATATAGCGCTTGGCTCTTCGTGCCTTAAAGAGTTAAGCTGCTCAAGACCTGTACGCGCGTGGTATATTTCGTCAAAATACATGCTGTTTCGCCATGTAGGCGCAGCTTCCAGCACTCCCTGCTCGTCTATTAAGTTTGCTCCATTGCCGCTAATAAGCGTTGGGGTTATTTTTTCCCTAGTTTCGGTATCTACAAGCATAATCTCATATATATATAAGCCTATTTTTTCTGCCTCTATGCTAATATACCTTCCACTATGTATTACAGGGCTTCCTGAAAAAGCCATGGGGGTAGAATGTTCATCAGCAACAGTATTTTGCTTTATCCATGTAAAGCAATCACCGGGGTACGCCTTTGCATGGTAAGGCTTTAAATCATCTAGGCTATTGCCTGAAGATATTATAAATGTATTGTTGCTATCCCAGTGTATACCGGGGTAGTATAGCACTTCAAAGCTGCGCTCATTACCAAGGTCAAACACAACTTCTTCTCCCCTCTCACTTGAAATAAAGGGGTTTTGAGGGGCACTAGTACTGCCCAAATCCGCAAGCGCAACTATGCCATATATTAGCGTAACGCATATTATTATTGCTACATCTTTCTTATCCAGCCTTGGTATTCTGCTTTTTTTATTAAGTGATGATAAATAATATTCATCGCTTGATACTTTTTGCGTTTCCTCGTGTTTATCTATGTTAAACCCTACCGCAACTGCATTTTTCTCGCTGAATATAAAGCCTATATACAATGTAAAGCCGGCAGTAAACACCCATATTATGGAGTTAATATACTCTGCGAATACAGAATCACTCAAAATATTAAAATGCGGAGCGTGCAGATGCCCCTCTGCACCGCCTATGCGTATAGATCTATCAAGCACTATGCCTACATTCATAAACAGCACAAGCGATAGTAAAAGTATTAGCGCCAGAAGCCTTTTATCCCTGAAACGCAGGGCAAATAATATAAGCAGCACTATTGCCGGGAACATATAGCGCTCGTGCATCATGGCACCATATGTGGAGAACATTATTAGTATAAGCGCTCCAAAAAACGGCAGCCAATTAATATCATTTTTGCGTATATACAGAGCGGTAATTATAATAAAAGATGACCCCATCATTAAATAGCCTGTGTGAAGTAGTGTTACAGGCGCAAATATTATTACCGCAAGCGGTATAAATGCGGCAGCTAGAGTAACAATAAGAGTCTTTTTATTTTCATACTCTTTTATAATATCTTTTTCCCTATATATGTAAAAAGCAGTGGGCAGTATTATACCTAAAGGAGCAATAAGCCTTATAGCTAGACTTGCCGCATTATCCGCAGGTAGCCAGTTAAGCCCGAATATATGGTACAGGTTGGTTGCATTTACAGTAATACCTGAATAGAGTGTCATAGTATCTTTGTAGAGTTCTATAAGCCAACCTATGCCCTCTTGCTCTACTTGGAAAGGCAATATTACAACCACCGCCGCAATAAGCGCATATATAAGCCCCTTTATTGCTTCCTTTGCGCGTGTATCGCGGTTTTTATATATATCCCAAATAAATGCAACTAAGCCTAAAGGTCCAAACATAAGCGCCTGAGGCTTAATAAGCACGGACAACATGTATAAAGGAAGCGCAACGCTCCACTTACCTTTTGCAGCAAATATTACAACAAGCAGTATAAACAGAGTAAGCACGCTATCAACCTGCCCCCACGCACTGCCTATAATTATGCTTACGGGGTTAAATGCATATAGAGCGGATAACGCAAGCGATTTTGTTTCGCTAAAGCCCTTTTTACACGAAAGTTTATATATTATGTATACAATAAATAAATCACTTATTATAGGCGGCAATTTTACCATAAATTCGGTAGCGCCCATGCCTAAAAGCCTGCCAATTTCCCCTATGGGCCATAGTATTAGCATATAACCGGGGGGATAGTCCGCATACATTTCTGTTAAATAAAAGCTGCTTGGTCCTACGCTCGCCATATGGTTTGCCCATGCTGTAAAGCAGCCTATATCAACGCTGTAACCTTTAACAGTTAAAGCTATTATTATTCTAATAAGTGCAGATAGCGCTATAAGCAATATTATACCTATAGGGTTTTTAATATATTTTAGTTCCCGAGTTGCAGCTTTTTTCATAACCTTATATGTAAAGACACAATAAATAAGCATTAGTATAAGCAACCAAGACCAAGCGGGATTGCCAATATCGCTATCTAATGGAGTTTCGGCTTTTGTTTCAGGTATCTCCCAAGACTGCACAAGCTCGCCCTCAGGCACCTTATCCACAGCATAAAGCTCTACATTATCAAAACCGGCTTCACCTATGCTTTCTCCACTATACCCGCCAAGCCTTGCAAATACAGTAATTTCAGTTTGCTTTGAGCCTGTTCGCCCGTACATATATATGGTGTTCCAATCATCGCTTTCATATACGCTTTCTGAGAACACATAAACACCTTCTATAGAAAGGTTTGCTCCCCTTCCGCCCTCGGCATATGCCTTTACATCACCCTTTAAGCAATATACGGTATTTGGCAATACCTTTACCCTCTGCATAAAGCGCGCGTCGTTAGCCTCGTTGTTTACTATATTAACGGCATTGCCGTCTTTACCTTCTGAAACAAAGTATTCGCTAACGCCTATTGTTGGTATATATGCTTCAGTGCCCCAGTGCATTGGCATTCCGCTATCGCTAAGCTGCTCAAATCCGCTGTTTTGAAGTATGTTTTTATTGTATTCGGGTTTATCTTTGGGCTTTATTATAAAAAACGCAGCTAAAAGCATTACCAAAGCTACAATGGCTATTATCCATGTTTTTTTATTTATCTTCATGCTTTTCCGCCCTTCATATGCCATATGCCGGCACGTGTTATTTCTATAATGTCAAAACGCTGTTTACACTTAATATTGTTATCCAAAATGTACTGCCTTGCCGCGCTTCGCACTCTGCGGCGCTTATCTTCATCTACGCTGCTAAAAGCTTCCCCAAGCCTTGCATCAGGGCGATATTTAACCTCTATAAAGCATATAACATCCCCTTGCTTTGCTATAATATCAATTTCTCCGCCTTTTGCACGGTATCTTGTATTAATTATTTCATAGCCCATATCTACAAGGTATTCACAGGCTTTCTTTTCGCCTATTAAGCCTATATCAGTTGATTTTTTCATGTAAATTTCGTAATAAAGCTCCTTCGGTGTATAGGGGAGGGCCCGTACTTTTTTATAGCCTCTATATGTACCTTCGTTCCATAACCCTTGTGGCGTGCAAACCCGTATTCCGGGTACAGCTTATCTATATCTCTCATATATCTATCCCTTGATACCTTTGCCACTATGCCCGCACAGGCTATATTGTACGATTTTGCATCCCCCTTAACTATTGCTTCTATTTTACCGGGGAGTTTAAGCCCATCTATATAGTCTACTAAAAATAACTCTGCACTGCATTTATTAGCCGCGTTCTCCATAGCAAGCCTTGTGGCGTTAAGTATGTTTATTTCGTCTATGGTTTCAGGCGGTATACTGCATATATCTACATACAGCGCATTTTTTATTATCTCTTCAAACAGCATTTCTCTGCGCTTTTCAGATAGCTTTTTAGAGTCATTAACATATGGAATTGCGCTATCAAGCGGCATAATTACACAAGCTGCAGTTACAGGACCAGCTAAAGGTCCCCTACCTGCCTCATCTATACCTGCAATTCGGCTTATACCGTAAGCCTTATCAAATTCAAGCAATTCTTTGCTTAGCAATGCGCTATTAATTTTCAAAAATATCCTCCGGAGTTTCAAGGGTAATTTTGCCTATACGCCCATCCCTAAATTCATTTAGCACAGTGCTAACTGCTCTATCTATATCTAGTTCAGCACCGGGCAGTAAAAAGCCACGAGATTTACATATAGCATGCAGCATTTCCTCTGCAGACATTTTTGCATTATCTAGCTTATAGCGGCTTATAAGACTCATAGGCGAAACGCTCATAAGTTCATCTATAAGTTCAAGGCATAGGGCGTATGCATCTATAGCACCTTCTCCAATAGCGGCTATATAAGCAAGGCGTTTTGCAGCCCTCTGGTCCTCAAGCTTAGGCCACAGCATACCGGGGGTATCAAGGATAGAAATATCCTCACTCATTTTAACCCACTGTGGCGCACGCGTTATTCCCGGGCGGTCTTCCGCCCTAAGTGATGTGCTTCCGGTTAAAGAATTTATAAATGTGCTCTTACCTACATTAGGCACGCCTATAACCATAAGCCTTAAGGTTTTGTTTATTCCCTTTTGTTTTAAACGATTAGCCTCATTTTTAAGCGCATCGTTTATTGCAAGCCTTGTTTTATTTGCGCTGCTCGGTTTATTAGCCTGTATGGCTATAGCCTTTTCGCCAAGGCTATTGAAGTACCTTAGCCAAAGTTGAGTTTTTGCAGGATCTGCTAAATCCGCCTTATTTAGCACCAGCACCCTTGGCATATCTTTTGAAAGGGAATTTAGCTCCGGGTTGCGGCTTGAAACGGGTATCCTCGCATCGCATAGCTCCACAAGCGCATGAACCTGCTTTAATTGTTCCATCAATTTGCGCTTTGACTTTGCCATATGCCCAGGATACCAGTTTATAGACATGCTTCATCTCCTAAGTAAAAATTAGCACATACAAAATAACATGTTCTTAATACAAATGCAAGAAATTGAGTGTAACAAAAAAGGCGAAAACTTTTACGTTTCGCCCGCCCATATGGCGGAGAGTTAGGGATTTGAACCCTAGAAGCGCTATTAACGCTTACACGATTTCCAGTCGTGCGCCTTAGTCCACTCGGCCAACTCTCCAAGTAAATGGCAATATACCATTTTTTTGCGTTTCAGTCAATAAAATATAGCCTTTAAAGCTTATGCGCTTTTTCAAGGCAAAACTCGCACATTTATAAAACTATTACAGCGCCTTAGTATTTAGCGCAAGGCAATAGACAAAAGCTATTGATTAGACTATAATACTTATATTAACTTTACGGGGGGTATTATATGAATAAGATTAGAGCAGGTATCATCGGTTGCGGTGGTATAGCCAACGGAAAACATCTGCCGGCGATGAAGGAACTCGGCAATGTAGATATGCTCGCATTTTGCGATATCATTTTAGAGCGCGCGGAAAAAGCCCGCGAGGAATACGGCGCTGAAGGCGCAAAGGTATTCAAAGATTATAAGGACTTACTAAAGCTTAACCTTGATGCTGTATACATTTGCACGCCAAACCGCAGCCACTCAGATATTACTGTGGATGCGCTGCAATCCGGCAAACATGTAATGTGTGAAAAGCCAATGGCTATAAACGCTCAAGAGGCGCTGCGCATGCTTAAGGCTGCCGAAGAAACAGGCAAAATACTAACCATAGGTTACCAAAACCGTTTTCGTCCGGACAGCCGGTACCTAAAACGCGCATGTGAAAATGGCGACCTTGGCGAAATCTATGTAGCCCGCGCAAACGCTATAAGGCGCAGAGCTGTTCCTACATGGGGCGTATTCCTAAACGAATATGAACAGGGCGGCGGTCCGCTTATAGATATAGGCACCCACGCGCTAGACCTTACCCTTTGGATGATGGATAACTACAGCCCAAACTATGTTGTAGGCAGTGTATACCATAAGCTGAATAACGACACCGAAACCGCCAACGCCTGGGGCGACTGGGACCCTGAAAAGTTCACTGTTGAAGACAGCGCCTTTGGCTTTGTAGTTATGAAAAACGGTGCAACTATTATGCTAAATAGCTCTTGGGCGCTAAACACCCTTGATGTTGAAGAAGCTTCAACAGTGCTTGCGGGCACAAAGGGCGGAGCGGATATGCACAACGGTCTTCGCATAAACGGCGTTAAATATGGCAGGCAATTCACCGAAATACCTGACCTTACCGCAAACGATGTAGACTATTATGCAGGTACTAATGATTCTGCGCAGGTGCTTGAGCAGCGCGCATTTGTAGATGCAGTGCTTGGCAAGGGCGATATTGTAGTTACCCCTATGCAGGCGCTTGTGGTTACAAGGATACTCGACGCCGTGTATGAATCCGCCAAGACAGGCAAACCCGTCTACTTTGACGAAAAATACGGAGGACAATAATGAAAAACATTAATGTAGCATACCAGCTGTATTCCGCAAGGGAACTCGTAGAAAAGGATATGCTTAGCGTACTTAAAGAGCTAAGCCAAATGGGCTACAAGGGCGTTGAATTCGCGGGTTTCTTTGGACATAGCGCAGATGAAATTAATAATATGCTTGCCGAAACCAATATGAAGGCGGTATCAAGCCATGTACCGGTTAAAGACCTTAAGAGCAATCTTGATGATATTATCTCCTTCCACAAGGCAATAGGCTGCAAATACATAGTAGTCCCCTATGTTGAAGAGAATGACCGTCCCGGTTTCCCCGGTTTTGCTAAAATGATACGCTTCATATACGAAGCAGGCGTAGAGTGCAAGAAAAATGGCTTGCAGCTGCTATATCATAACCATGATTTTGAGTTTGAAAAAATATCCGGTATTTACGGATTAGACTTCCTCTATGACGCAGTGCCTGAAGATATTCTTCAAACCGAGATAGACACCTGCTGGGTACACTACTCAGAGGTAGACCCCATAGAATATCTGCTTAAATACACAGGCAGAGCCCCCATTGTACACCTTAAGGATTATAACGGCGTTAAAATAGAGGGAGACCCCTATGCCCTTATAGGCATAGATAAGGAAGCCTCACAAGATAAGAAGTTCGCCTTCCTGCCTGTAGGACAGGGCGTGCAGGATGTAAAAGGTCTAATTGATGCAGGCCTTAAGGCAGGTGCTGAATGGTTTGTAGTAGAGCAGGACGAACCTACAGCTAATGGTCCCATGGAAGACGCAAGGCTAAGCCTTGAGGCTATATATGGCTAAGTGGCGCGTTGCAATAATAGGCGCAACGGGTATGGTGGGAAGGCGCTTTATAGAGCTATTACAAAAGCACCCTTGGTTTGAAATAAGCTGCCTTGCCGCAAGCAGCAGGAGCGCGGGTAAAAAGTTTTCCGAGCTTGTAAACCCCGAAAGCTTAAGCGCTTACACGGATAAGGTGCTAAATTTAACCGTGCTTGATTCTTACGATGTAGAGGCGGTAAAGGCTTGCTCCGACTTTGCTTTCTGCGCTATTTCGCTTGATAAAGCCGCAACACGAGAGCTTGAAGAAAAATACGCTTCTGCCGGACTGCCGATAGTTAGCAACAACTCCGCCTGCCGTATGGTGCCTGACGTGCCTATGATAATCCCCGAAATAAACGGAAATCACCTTGAAGTAATACCGGCGCAGCAAAGGCGGCTAGATACTAAAACCGGCTTTATAGCGGTTAAACCCAACTGCTCCATACAAAGCTATGTACCCGCCCTTACCCCGCTACTTAAGTTTGGCATAGATAAGCTTTCTGTATGCACATATCAGGCGGTAAGCGGAGCCGGCAAAACGCTTGAAACTTGGCCCGAAATGCAGGATAACATAATCCCATATATTGGGGGCGAGGAAGAAAAGAGTGAAATAGAACCCCTTAAAGTATGGGGAAAATTAAACGATGACAAAAGCGCTATACTTCTTTCTGATAAGCCTACAATAAGCGCACAGTGTATAAGAGTGCCTGTTTTAGACGGACATATGGCAGCGGTTTCCGTATCCTTTAAAAATAAGCCCAGTAAAGAGGATATATTATCCGCATGGAATACGCCTTCTCCCATAGAAAACCTTGAGCTCCCAAGCAGCCCAACTCCATACCTTAAATACTTTGAAGAGGCGGACCGCCCCCAAACTAGACTTGACAGGATGCTCGGAAATGGCATGTCTATTAGCATGGGCAGGCTAAGGGAGGATAGTCTATTTGACTGGCGCTTTGTATGCCTATCTCACAACACATTACGCGGCGCCGCGGGCGGGGCGGTGCTTACAGCAGAACTTCTCTGTAAAAAAGGCTATATACCTAAGGAGGGTTAACATGAAAGCAATATTTAAAGGCTGTGCAACGGCGCTTGCCACCCCTTTTAAGGATAACAAGTTTGACGCAAATGCATATGCAAAGCTTATTGAATACCAGCTTGAAAACGGTGTTTCGGCTCTTGTTGCCTGTGGCACCACGGGTGAGCCTTCAACGCTTAGCTCAACTGAATGGGCAAAAGTAATTGAAGCCTGCATTAAGCAGGTTAATGGGCGTGTACCTGTAATTGCAGGCACGGGCAGCAATAACACTATGCAAGTAATAGAAAAAGCGCAGGAAGCAAAGCGCCTTGGCGCGGATGCTCAGCTTATAGTAACCCCTTATTATAATAAAACCACTCAAGAGGGGCTTATAGCGCACTTTAGCATTATAGCAGAAAAAACCGAGCTTCCTATAATAGTGTATAATGTGCCCTCAAGAACAGGCATGACGATAAGCGCAGATACCGTTGGAAAATTATCCAAAATAGACAATATTGTAGCTGTAAAAGAGGCAACTTCAGATATGGCGCTTGAGGCTGATATGATGGTAGCCTGCGATAATAAACTGCATTTCTATTCAGGCTCGGACGAAACCGTAGTACCATTTATGAGCATAGGTGGGCTTGGGGTAATATCTGTAGTTAGCAATGTTGCTCCTAAAATAACAAGCGATATGACAGGAGCTATGCTAAATGGAGATTATAAATACGCCGCAAGCTTGCAGCTTAAGCTCATGCGCTTAATACGCCTGCTGTTTTCAAAGGTTAGCCCTATACCATTAAAAGCGGCGCTGAGCCTAATAGGTATTTGTGAAAACGAAGTCCGCCTGCCGCTTATACCTATGACTGAAAGCGAAATGCAGCCGCTTAAACAGTGCCTAAAGGAGCTTAATTTAATATGAGAAGGCTAATAATATCCGGTGCTTGCGGCCGTATGGGAAGGTGGGTAGCAGACCAATCTAAGGCATTCAATTTTGATGTGGTATGCGGAGTAGATCCAAGCGGTGATAAATATGCTGATTTCCCCATATATAAAAACTTTGACGATGTGCCGCATAAGGCGGATGTGCTTATAGATTTTTCTCTGCCCGCAGCTTTTTCAGCGCTTTCAAAATATATAGAGGAAAACAATATTCCATCCGTACTATGCGCAACAGGTTATGATGAAAGCCAAGAAAACACAGTAAAACTGCTGTCTCAAAAAACTGCAATATTCAGAAGCCGCAATATGTCTATGGGTGTATTCGTACTTGAACAGCTTTCAAAGTACGCTAAAAAGCTGCTAAATGGCTACGATATAGAGATAATTGAATGGCACCACAACAAAAAGGCGGATTCTCCAAGCGGTACTGCGCTATCTCTATATGAAGCTATAAAGGACGATGACAACCGCCTTGTAATGGGACGCAATGAAAGCAGCGGTAAAAGAGAGCCAAAGGATATAGGTATGCACTCCCTTCGCGGGGGCAGCGTTACAGGCAAGCATGAAATCAGCTTCTTTGGCGAAGGGGAATCAATAAGCATATCCCACAACGCCGAAAACCGCGGCATATTCGCCCAAGGCGCGCTTAAGGCTGCCGGCTTTTTACTTAACAAACCCGCAGGGCTATACAGCATGAATGATTATTTTAACGATATAAAAAACGCCTGATATAAATGGATAGTGCGCCTAAAGTTGTAGGCATAGTAGCCGAGTACGACCCTTTTCATCTAGGGCATAAAAAGCAAGTTTTAAAAGCAAAACAATCTGCGGATTATGTTGTGTGCATAATAAGCTGTGCGTTTTCACAAAGGGGCAGCGCACACATGTTTTCAACGCATACAAGAGCGCATATGGCGCTTGCAAGCGGCGCGGATTTGGTGCTGGGGCTGCCATACAGCTTCGGCTGCGCTCAGGCAAACCGCTTTGCAATGGGCGGAGTAAGCGCGCTAAACAGCTTAGGCGTCGTAACTCACCTGTGCTTTGGGGTAGAGGAAGAGCTTCTGCCAGTACTTGGCAGTGCTACAGATGCAATAAAATCTAAAGAGTATGATAAGCTGTTTGTTGAAAGCCTTTCAGGCGGGGTATCCTCTGCAAAGGCGCACGGAATTGCACTATCACAACTTATAAACTCGGAAGATAGCAACAGCTTAAATGCTCCAAACTTTATACTGGGGCTTTGCTATATAAAGGCTTTGCAGGATATTAAAAGCGATATTGTGCCGCTTCCTATATCAAGACGGGGTGATTACCACAAAGGGAATGATATATCCGCGCCGTCTGCAAGCATAATCAGAAAAAAGCTGCTTACAGGTGATACTGATTTTTTAAAAACCGCACTCCCCCCTGAAAGCTATGGTATTGCAATAAAAGCGTATAATGAGGGCTATTACCATAAGCCGCAGGCGCTTGACTATGCGCTGATAGCGAAGATACTATCATCAAATAGTGAAGAGCTTACAAATACGCCCGAAATATCAGAAGGACTTGAATACCGTATTATGGATTGTGCCCTTAGCGCAAATAGCAGAGATACGCTTATATCGCTTATAAAAACAAAACGTTATCCATATACGCGCATAGACAGAGCGTTAAGCCATATACTTGTAGGATTAAATAATGAAAACTGCCCCGACAAGCCAAATTATGTACGGTTGCTTGGCTTTAGAAATAGCGCAGCTCCTCTATTAAGCGCAATATCTAAAGATATGCCTCTTATAAGCAGACCCGCAAGAAATAAAGATTTGATGATGAAAGAGGACATGTTTTCAGAGCAGCTTTGGCAGATAGGCGCAGGAGAGTGCCCTAAAAGAGCTTACGAAGAACAGGTAGTAATTATTTAGAAAGGTATGATATTATGCGAATAGTACAGGCTGAAACCATACAAAAGGAAATAACAAGGTTATTCCTTGATGCAGGCGTTAATATAGAAAAGGATGTAGATACCTGCTTAAAAAACGCTGCAAATAACGAGCCATCACCGGTAGGGCGCAATGTGCTTGAACAGATAATACGGAATAATGAAATCGCCAAGGAAGAAAAGCTTCCCATATGTCAGGATACAGGCATGGCGGTTGTATTTGCAGAAATAGGACAGGATGTACATATACAGGGCGGAAGCCTTGAAAACGCCATAAATAAGGGCGTTCGCAAAGCGTATGATGAAGGGTATTTTAGAAAATCTATAGTGGCGGAACCGCTTTTTAACCGTAAAAACACTGGTGATAACACGCCCGCTGTTATACATGTAAACATAGTAGAAGGCGATAAAATAAAGCTGCTTGCAATAGCCAAGGGTTTTGGAAGCGAAAATATGAGCGCTATTAAAATGCTCGTACCCGCAGATGGCGTTGAGGGCGTAAAAAAGTTTGTGCTTGAAACTGTGGATAAAGCGGGACCTAACCCCTGCCCCCCTATTATAGTTGGCATAGGCATAGGCGGCAGTTTTGAAAAAGCCGCTATTATGGCAAAAAAATGCACCGCAAAGCCTCTTAACTATTCAAACCCAGACCCAAACTACGCAAAGCTAGAAGATGAACTTCTTGAAAGTATTAATAAGCGAGGTATAGGTCCAGGCGGGCTTGGAGGCAGAACAACCGCGCTTAAAGTGCATATAGAATATGCGCCTACGCATATAGCGGGTCTGCCTGTTGCAATCAACATATGCTGCCATGCTTCAAGGCATAAAAGCTGCATTATATAGGAGGAGGAATTATGATATCTTTACAGCTTCCACTTAAAGATGAGGATATACTGAGTCTTAGAGCCGGCGACAGCGTGCTTTTAACAGGACATTTGTACACAGCAAGGGACGCTGCGCATAAAAGGCTGGTAGAACTTGTTGATGCGGGCAAACCCCTCCCATTTGATATAAAAAACGAAACTATATACTATGTGGGTCCCGCCCCCGCACCGCCCGGACACGCGGTAGGTTCTGCAGGTCCTACAACAAGCTACCGCATGGATGCATATACTCCAAAGCTGCTTGAGCTTGGTCTTAAGGGTATGATAGGCAAGGGCAAAAGAAGCGATGAGGTGATAGAGGCAATTAAAAAACACTCCGCAGTATATTTTGGCGCCACAGGCGGCGCAGCCGCGCTCATCAGTAAGAGTATTATTAGCAGCGAAATAGTAGCCTATCCGGACCTTGGCGCTGAAGCCATACGCCGTTTTACGGTTAAAAACTTCCCCGTAATAGTGCTGATAGACTGCCTAGGCAACAACCAATACGATATAGGCAAAAAACAATACGCAATCATTTAACAGCTTATCTTGCAGGTGTAATATGAGATTAGACAATATAGATACTGAAAATATTAACCCAAATACATTAAATATAGACAGGGCTTCGACCGCAGAAATAATCCGTATGATAAATAATGAGGATAAACTCGTCGCCCTAGCGGTAGAAAAAGAACTGCCTAATATAGAAAAAGCGGTGGATATTATTTATGAGCAGCTAAAAAAAGGCGGAAGACTTATATACATAGGCGCAGGCACTTCCGGCAGGCTAGGTATACTTGACGCTGTTGAATGCCCACCCACATTCGGCACGGACACTGAAATGGTGCAAGGCATAATAGCAGGCGGAGAGGGCGCTCTTATACAAGCCGTTGAAGGGGCTGAAGATAATGCCCAAATGGGGGCTGAGGACATAAAATCCCGAGGCTTTTCTTCCTTAGATGTGCTTGTAGGGATAGCTGCAAGCGGCAGAACACCCTATGTAATAGGCGCTATGCAGTACGCTAAAAGCATAGGCGCTAAGATAATTGCTATAAGCTGCAGCTCAAACTCCCGTATGGCTGAAATTGCCGATGTTGCTATAACTCCGCTTGTAGGACCTGAGGTAATAACTGGCTCCACCCGCATGAAAAGCGGCACCGCGCAGAAAATGGTACTTAACATGCTTTCAAGCGCAGTTATGATAAAGCTAGGTAAAACCTATACAAACCTTATGGTAGATGTGCTCGCCACAAACAAAAAGCTTGAAAGGCGTGCGGTAAAAATAGTTACAAATACAACAGGCGCAAGCGAAGAAGAAGCCAAGAAAGCTCTTGAAAACTGCAATGGCAACTGCAAGACAGCTATAGCCTGTATCAAGTGTAATTTAAGCCCCGATGAAGCTAAAAAAGCACTTCAAAACGCAGACGGACATCTTAGAAAAATAATAGAATAATGAAGCTTTTTAGCATGTTTTCTTTACAATTTATTAATTTCATTGTATTCTATCCCCATGTCTGAACAAGGTGGAAGAATACCGCCTGATGCAAATGAGCAGCAGGACGGTTTCACAAGGCAAGCTAATTGGAGTGGCGAGCAGGACAATTATTTCAGCCCCTCCGGTTTTTCTGCGCCTATAAATAATGCGCAAGCCCCTCCGCCCATAGGCGGCGACCCCAATTATTACGATAATGCTCAAAATATTCAGTATGATTTAGACAGCGAAGATAGTTATTTTAGCGCTGTAAATCCCCCAAGCTACGGCGCTCCCCCTGTGCCTGATGCCCCTCCGCCCTATATTGGGCAGATAAATCAGCCCTATTACACAGATGATGGCTACCAGAGCTTTGCTCCGGGCTTTGGAGAGGAAGTAAGATACGCCTACGCCCCTGACGAAGATGCCCCCAGCCCTGAGCGTATACCATATAAAGCTCCCCCCAAAAAAATTAATTATATGGGTTACCTTTATGTAGGCTTGGTGCTGCTTGTTGCTGTGCTTGGCGTTATGGGAATAAGCCAGCTGCTTGGCAATGAGCAAAAGAGAACCGCGCTTGTAACCCTAAGCGGGCAGGATACCACATACTCCGGCAAAGCCCTTATAGTTCGCAACGAAACCGTGTTTATACAGGACGGCGTTTCAACTGTAATATACAGCGCTGAAGAAGGCGCGCATATAGGCAGGGGTACGCCCGTGTGTACGGTATATACCACAGGTTATAATAAAAGGGAGAGGGAACTCCTCCAAAAATACAGAAATGAAATAAAAGAACAACAAATATTCCTAATAGACAGCGAAATCGCGCCTGACAGCCAGCTTCAGCGCATAGACGATGCCGTTATGCATAGGGCTGCTGAAACACAGGCACTTATACACGGCGCGCACGGCAACCTATTAAGCCAAGAGATAAGGTTGCAGGATGCTGTTAGGGAAAGGCAGAATTATATAAAACAAAAATATCCGGACGACGCAAAGCTGACTAGGCTTTATGATAACGAAACAAGCCAATTGCAAAGGATAGATACATGGACTAAAAAATATTCCTCCACTGATGATGGCATAGTAAGCTTCTATACAGACGGTTTTGAAGCGGCGGTAAACACCACAAACTACCTAAGCTATTCTCCGGAGCAGGTACAAAAGATGATAGACGGTGAAGTTCCCGAGCAATTCAAAAAAGATAAGGATAGCTCCGACATTTACCGCCTTGTGCGCCAGAAAAAATGGGGAGTGCTTATGCTTGCGGATAATATAGACTGGAACCCCGTAATAGACGACAGCTATCAAATGCTTATTGAAAGCTTTGAGAGTACCACCGTTACAGCCAAGGTAGAAGGCGTAACAAAATCTGCCGGCAAATTGCTAGTTAGGCTTAGTGTAGATGAAAGCGTACTGCCTATACTTTACACAAGAAATTGCCGTATACAGCTTTCAAAGAGCACTATCACATACGCAGTGCCATCAAATGCCATAATCACACAGGACGGCCTTGTGGGCGTTGTAGTAATGTTTGCAGAGGGCGAATACCTTATACCTGTTACAATAGTATCACAAGACGATACGCAGGCAAATGTTGTTCCCCTTAATGCCGGCTATCTATTTGAAGGCATGAGCGTAAGGCTATTTAACGATTAATACCTTACTTGAGTATGCCAATCACATATAAAAAATGATAAAAAAATTTGCAATTAATGCTCAATTTTGCTATAATACGTTTCGCTGCCTAAGCGTGCGCTCTTAGCTCAGCTGGATAGAGTGCTTGACTACGAATCAAGAGGTCAGGGGTTCGAATCCCTTAGGGCGCGCCAGAAAAACCCTCGTATTCATAAGGAGTACGAGGTTTTTGTTGCACTTGTAGCTGTTGCGTTTTTGTCTTTTCCGCCAATTATGATGCTAACATTTTTAAACTTATACTTTTTTCGCATAGGTCATTAGCAAAGCGCTTAAATATATTCAAATTATAAAATACGGATTGGTACTATTTCACGAAACACATTTAACAACTGATTTCTTGTAGGCAAGGAATCCATAACATTAGCATGGCTTACACAGAATGAGGACGCGTTTGTCGCATAAATTGCAGCATCTTTCAATGAATATCCTTCAGCGATAAAGACCGCCAAAGCCGCATTGAAAGTATCTCCTGCGCCCGTTGTATCTACAACCTTAGAGGGCAAGGCAGGGAAAATCCAAGCACAGCTTGCATCCAATAATAATGAGCCATTTTCGCCTAACGTAACCACCGCTCTTTTAAAACCAGCATGTTTTAAATGTTGGGCTAATGTCTTGGTATCCGGCTGATTCTGTAACCCCAAAAGAAAAGCTGCCTCTTGTAAATTTGGAGTTATTAAATCAAAAGAATGCAAAAACTCAATTTCCAGAGGAATTGCAGGTGCGGGATTAAGTATGGTAAATACCCCATGTTTTTTACACAGGTTAAGCGCAGTCTTTGTAGCATTTAGGGGAGATTCCAAGCTTAATAACATACACGAACATTGAGCAATAATTTTTTCATTTTTACTTACAAAATTTTTCGACAGTTGCTCTGCCGCCCCTCTAAAAACTGAAACCCTGTTTTCTCCTGTATTATCAGTTAGTATACAAGCATAAGCGGTATTTTCATCAACAATAGTTTCAATAATAGGAGTAACATTTTCGCTTTTTAAATACACGCAGCACTGTTCTTTAGCCTCATCGTTTCCCATCGCACCAATGAAAACCACTTCAGCGCCTAAACGCGCAGCAGCAACAGCCTGATTATATGCTTTTCCGCCAGGCTCAATAAACATACTGCTCGCATGAAGTGTTTCCCCAAGACTATGAAAATGGTCCACCGTTAAGAAAACCGATTGACCTCCTAAACCCATCGTACCAATACGAGGACGATTGCACCGCATGTGTCTTCCCCCCCCTTATTAATCACAAGCTTTTTATACGTGATGAATAACGATTAATTAGTTTAACGTTTTCCTCCGAACCACCTAGAACATTACCGCTCAAATAAATAGGCACATCTATGCCTTCAGCTATCGCAAGCTCTATGCTTTCCGCTAAAATACTGTTTATAATAAAAGTACCCATAATAGTGGACAAAGGCGTGGTATTCACACGAGAGCCTTTGGGTTGCAAGCAGGCATCACCATATGGCACCATATTATCAATCCAGATATCTGCAGCCTCATGAAGATGCCGTCCACTGCGCGAAGAAACGGACTTATCAAAATAAGCACTTGAACAGATAGCAACTGTGAAAACACCCTGACTGCGTACTGTTTCAGTAACTTCTATAGGCACTGCATTAATGCCTGATGTGGAAATACAGAAAAACATATCACGTTGAGTAAACTTATACTCCTCAATAACCTGTTGCGCTAACCCAGGCTGTTTTTCGAGCTTACTGCTCTTTGAAGCACTCACATGCAGCATTAAAGGCGGAAAAAAGATTGGTGCAACACAACCCAATCCGCCGGCTCGGTAAAAAACCTCTTCAGACAAAATGCCGGAGTGCCCACAACCAAAAACATAGATTAACCCATCATGTTTCATCACTTCTTTGGCTTTTTGAGCAGCTTCCATTATTTTCCCGGATTGTGTGTGTGATATTTCATTAAGCGTATCAAAAATTTGTGATTTATATTCATACATTAGCATATACATTCCCCCCTTCTTTGGTGGTCATATGTTGCGAAAAGCAGGAACTCTCGCGAATAATAAGACTAGGTTCAACATAATAATTATCATAAGGTGTTTTAGGATTATTAATCTTTTCAATTAAGAGATTTGCAGCCATGTCCGCCATACTGGCAATACGATATCTCACAGTAGTCAAAGGAGGAGATAAGGTACGGGAAAAAGACAGGTCGTCAAAACCTACAATACCCACATCTTTTGGAATATGTTTACCTAGTCTTGAGCAGATTTGGTATAGCTTTGACGCAATGAGGTCATGAAAACAAAAAATACCGACCGGCTCTTTCTGCTTATTTAAAAGCTGCAAAATACGTTCTTCGTCTGTCTTTGAATCAACTGATAATCTAAGTATTTGTTTAGGTTCAAGCTGATAGCCATTATGCTTTAATTCCGTATGATAACCAATAAAACGGCTATCTCTATCCAAAGAAAGATTTTTGCTTCCTAAATACAAAAAGTTTCTATATCCTTCTTCAAGCAAATGTCGCGCTACTTTCTGAGAAACAACAAAGCTATTCACTTGTACAGATGACAACTTGCAGTTATCCATTGATTGAGCCAACAACACACAAGGAAGCGTACAATCTCGATAAAGGGAAACATTTTCCGGAGATGTAGGCACAGTGCTAATGATTCCCGCTACTGAAAAATGTGCAAAAAGTGAAAACACTTTCCGCTCCTCTTTTGAAGAAAAGTCATTGCTCAATACAATAACTCTATATCCCTTTGTACGAAACGCTTTAATTACAGCATCAGACAAAGACGCATAAAACTCATTACTTAAGCTGGGAACAATAAGACCAATAATGTTTTTTTGGCAGGTATGAGTTTCCATTATATTTGCATACGATAGAAAGTATCTTTTGCCACGTAACTCCAAGAAACCCGCTTCACATAATTGCTTTAATACATTATGAGCAGTCATTATGGAAATCTGCTGCCGGTCAGCTAAAGCCCGCGTTGTCAAAAAAACATCACCGGAAGAACCGAATTTACCTTGTAATATTTCTTCCTGAAGGAGGTAAAACTCCTGTGCGCTACGCGAGAGATTAGAAAATAGATAATCGTTTATCATGCTTACCTCACTAGTAAAGTTATCAATAACTGCAAACATTGCGCAAACTGTATCATATAAGAAACGTAAAATCAAATCATAGTGTTATCTAAAAAAATCAAGCTGCAATGTGCATACGTTTAGTTTTAATATAAAAGAGAAACCCTTTGATTTAACATGAGTTATAACAACTATTATCAAGAAGGTGTTTCTCAATTAGTAATAACAGAAGGAATACTACAAAAATGCGTATAGCAGATTATGCAATAAATGAGAGTCTACATAACATAGCTTAGCTTCTCTAAATAGCTACTCAAAAATCAGATGTATACCTTTCCACTGTTTTATGAAATAATCTTCGGTACATTTTTGTACTCACAATCTATTAGAGAAAGACTGACCCTTCCGTTGCGTTTTATTATACAGTCTGCGTCTGTAAAACAGAATAATCAATTATTTTTTCAAAACGCGTTTGTAGTTGCGTCCTATATTATCCCATAATTCTAAGGCATCTTTCGCAGCAACCGAAGTACCGTATCCTCCGCGGTATGTCCACGTGGCAAGGCGGTCAACACCGGCTTCTACATACATATCAACTACTTTATCTATTTGTTTAAAGTCTTCCGGGCGCTTAAAATAGCCCATTATCCAACGTTCTGATTCCTTTCCGTATTTCTTTGCAATCCTTACAGTTCGCTCCGTAACATCTCTAAAAAAGCTTTCGGGAAGGCTCCAGTTGATAATAGTGGTAGAGAAAACATCAAAGTACGGACAAGCAGCTACCATATCCCAATTATCATAACCTCTTAGTTCAGTTACATAATAGTCGTTTAACGTGGCATGCACACAGCAGGTAATTTCCAATTTGGGATTGAATTCCTTGATATTCTTTGATACATCGCTCAATGTTTTTAGAGCCTCTCTCCAACGGAATTGCTTAATATCATCATTCATAAACTTTGGCATCTCATAACCATAGTATGCCTCAAACTTTTTCATACATTCCGGGCAACGACAAGCCCAGTCATCTCCCACACCGCCGGTAAAAGAAGCATATGATTTTGGATAGGCATAATGTGGTTCGTCCCAGAAAAAGCCATCCACTTCCGTTTCACGCGCAAGTTTCATACATAGTCCGTTAAAGTAATCACGAAAAGAATTGGTGTTAAAACATGCAGCATTCAACACTTCACCCGTATATGCGCTTACTTGTCTATGATGAATGTTATTCTGCAAGAAAAGTGATACTTGTTCACCGCCAAAATATTTTCCTATGCCCCAAGTATTCGCTATTACACGCAGACCCATTTCATGAGCTTTTTTCACGATATTATTGATATTGGGGAACCAGAAGTCCATATCAAATTCTGTAATCGCTAATACCACTGTGTCAACTCCGTGTTCTAGCATCTCCTGAAAATCTTTTTCAGCATGTTCAACATAGTTCAAACCATAGTAACTAACTGCAGTGTGTTTAATTGCCATTATTGTTTCTCCTTCTATTTATTTAATATAAATTGGTTTCTCATATGCAATGGAATCGTAGCAACGAACCATTGCTTCAATCGTTTTGCGGTGCCACTTCAGATTTATTTTCGGCTGTTGACGGTTTAGTATGCAATTATAAAACTCATCCATCATACCAATCCATTCATCAAAATATGTATATTGAACTGTATACCTGTTATTAGGTCCGCCGTTGAAATATACATTAGGACCAAAACAATCTGCTTGAATGACACCCTTAGTACCTACTATCGAAAAATTAACTTCCATTCGTTTTGGGAATACTTCCCACCCCGGACCCGGGCGTTCAAGCTTTTCTTCATGCCGCGACCAAGAAGGATCAAGAAGGAATTTACAACCGTTTTTCATTTGACCGGTAATATAAAGTACATCCTCTACCTTAATATCTCTAATATTATCAGCTACATCCGCAAAAACATAATCAAACTCCGAGTCAGTACACCATCTTAACATATCGAAAATATGCGGATGGTCACTTAATGCTCCACCACGAAAACGCTTGTCGTTGTCCCGAATAGGCACCCGTTTACCGTAAGATTTTTCCGGAACTCCTTGCCAAGGGAATGCCCAGACAGGCGATAGAGTAATATTAGTTGCATTAAAAGAAACAATGTCGCCTATTTCACCACTTCTAGCCAGCTCAATCGCTTTACGGCAAGTTGCATTATAATGCATTTCAAGTTCAACTTGGCAGATGATATCATTATCATCAGTCATTTTAATCATTCTATCGTATTCTTCTAAATCAAATGTGGGGATTTTCATGGATAGAATATCTTTACCGTATTTGCAACATAACTCCATTTCCAAATAATGGCAGTCATTTTCGCTTGCTATGACAACACCTTCAATCTCCGGATGCTCCTGCAACATTTTTTCGGTTGACATATAAATCGGGATATCATACCCATACTTTTTAAAATCATTGGCAACATACTCATTGGCACAAGAAACTGCTACCCAATTGAGTTTTGGGTTCTCATGAAGCGTTGCATAATACTTGCGAACGTGAGCATGAGTTAATGAAGAAATCGCCATGTTTACCTGTCTCATAATCAGTCCTCCACGTATGTATAGTTCACTGTATCGTTTGCCTTAAGCGCTGCATTGTATACTTTTTGCATGTATATATAGTTTGCATATAAAGCATCTTTACGGCGCGTATCTTCAAGAACCCACATAATAAACCGTATACAATCAATTTGTGTGTTGTCTAAACCAAACAATTCATTATCTATATCCGTATATGTTTGTATCTCTTTGCCTTTAAAAACATATATTGGGTATTGTTGAGTTTGCGTATCCACTACAACATCGGAAGCTATTCCTTTTTTTCCGACGATTTCATGGAGCAGCACAGGCTCAGACCCCTCTGGTAATAGACCTAACTCCATACTTGTTTTTATATTCCCAGTTGTAGACATAATACAGTTAACATAAGTATCGCCATAAAAATCAGAAAAAACCTGCTCTATTTTCTGATTTATAACAAACTCAACCAAATTGCTTTCAAAAATTATGATATCTTTGAGGCTATTTATAAACTCATTCGGTGAAACCATATGTTGAATTCTCATCGCAACAGGTTGACCGATAAAATTATTCTGAAGAATATTGCGCAGTTCAATATAGCGGCGCTTGCTTTGCCAATGATACAAGGGCAAGTTGATAAATTTATCTTCAGACATTTTACGATTAAAATCGTAAAAGAATCTATAATTTCCTTTATTGCACGATATTTTTACTGCGCCACTTTCCAGTTCGGCTTGAAAGTTATCCGCTAAGGAATACTTTTCTACCATCATAGAAAGTTTAGGAATAAATTGATTGTCCATTAAGCCACTCCTCCGTTATTAAAGCATTTTAATTCTAGGGGAATATTCCTCAAGTCTTTTTTGATTAAATTCATCACCACCGGGCACATTAGCACTGCGCCAGAAAGGTGGTTCAATTCCTCTTGCCAAGCATAGCTTAGCACACTCAATTTCCAGCCGATGAGCAATATAAAAATCAGTCATGTTCGATATTGGACCTATGGGTGTGTCAAACCCCTCTAATTGTACAACGGTATCGCCCAGCGGATTGTAATCATCAATACAGATATCAGCTAATTCAAATAAATTTTTCTTAGATGGATGACGTAGAGAATAATCTTCAGGGAGCTTTTCTTGCCATTCTGAAGATGAAACCGCAATAATTTTCGCCTTTCTTTCCTTCACTTGTAGCGCTGCATCTATCGTAGCGGCATTTGTTCCGATATTGTGAAATATAATCAAAACATCATCTTCTTGCAGATCATAATAGTCCATAATAGCACGCCCATAATTTACACAACGTTCTAAAGCTAAGTATTTACGCGCCTGATTAAAAACAGAAAGACCTGTTTCCACACAAGGATTTATATTACACAACCCGCCTGCGCGAAAAAACATTTCTCCTACCGGAAGGGTTGTGTGCCCACCGCCACCAAATACATTAATCAACCTATCATTTTGAACCGCATCAGCCATAAGACTTGCTGCAGAACGAATATTTTCATACTGCTCTTTTTCAATTTTGTTCAATAGTTCCACTATCTTCGGCAAATATCCGTTTGAATTATCCATAACATTCTCCATTCTCAAATTATGCTGTTACTCTATTAATGTTTTGTTTGGGGAAAGAGCCCTTTCCCCAAACATGTAAAAAGCTTACTTTAAGAAAGCCATATACTCATCAGTTGCATTTTTCCATGCAGCAATGGCTTCTTCAGGAGTAGTAGTACCGTAGACCAAATCCTTCAGCACGGTTACAAGTGAAGTAGAGAAGGTTCCAAAGTTTACATTGTCATAGTTTTCGTTGGTGGTATTGCAAAAGCCCTCGGGTAAAGTTTCAAGCACCGTTATAGGAGCTTGTGCCTTATCACCCATCGCCTCCTTAAGCAATTCCATGCCGTATTCACAGTTTGGAATGCCGCCAGTTGCCAGTGTCCACTCAACTGCCACGGGTTCAGTCGTTACAAACTTGATGAACTCCCATGCCCAATCCTTATTCTTAGAATTGTTGCTTATTGCCATATTATAGCTGCCAAAGTAGGTAGAATGGGCGCCCTTAGCAGGTCCTTCTTCAATCACGGGTAGGGGAATAAAAGTGAAACGGTCTTCAATTCCTGCCGCCTTGATCTTGCGATACTGGTCATATGCAAGTGTTCTCCAACGAATTGCCGTATCATTTTCAGGCGTAAGGTCATGTACAACGTATGCTCCTTCACGTACATTGGGAGCGCAGCATTCGGACAGCGCTTGAAGCTTTTTGAAAACATCAAGCATCTTCTCGCTGGAAAAATCTATGGTTGATTCTGCAGGCGTTTTTCCATACGTAATTGGTGCCACATTATATGCCATTGCCAGTTTATAATAGTTTTGGAAGATATTCTGTGTATCGGTATAACAGAGCTGTACGCCGTAGGTTTGTTTTCCTGTTACAGGATCGGTTCCGGTACATTTGCGAGCAATCTCAATTAACTCATCCCAGGTCCAAGATGCATCAGGAATTTCAACACCATAGTGTTCAAATATTTCGTTGTCTAAATATGCAATTGATGGTTCAATAACATACTGAATACCAGCAACCATAGTCTTGGATAAGTCGCCAAACCTTTTGTTTTCAGTCGCAAAAAGCTTTGCGGCATACTCTGGATCCCTCTGCAAATAAGGATCCAACGGTTCGCATAACTCAGTTAATGTTGCACCGTGAAGTATAATATCAACATCTCCGCCGAGTACTGCCGTTTGAATGGAGGTTATCCAACTATCCCACGGACAAGTTTTTACCACTATTTCCACATTGGGATGGAGCTTATTCCATTCTGCTATCAATTCATTGTACCCCGGCATTTCTACGCCGGACAATAAATCCATCATGCCGTCAGGTCCGACGTCTACAAAGTTCGCCGTACCAAATAAGTTGAGCGTTACTTTCTCGTTTGGATCTAATGTTTGTGCGCTCACAAATGCGGGCAACATCATCGTAAGAGCCAAAAGTACTACAAGTAGTTTTTTCATTTCAATACCTCCATTTTGTTTTTTTAATATACATTTCTAAGCCGACAGGATAAAAGTATAATCTGACCTCCTTTCATCTTTCTTTATACTCCTGGTTTGCGAAGCATATCACTGTTTTATTCCTGAAACGGCAACACTTGCAACAATGTGTTTTTGTAAAACTAAATATACAGCAATAAGCGGAATAGCACTAAGTACTGCAACCGCTAAGCGTGGACCATAGTATGTTGCATATTCATTTGAGTTAAACAGTGCAACACCAACTGAAATCATTTGTTTGTCATAATCGCTTATTACAACTAAGGGCCATAGATAAGCATTCCAATTGGAAATTATTTGTAAAATAGCAAGCGTGGATACTACAGGCAATGAAAGAGGGATAATGATGCTTAAAAACACGCGCCACTCACTGCCTCCGTCAATATAGACCGATTCTGCTAAAGAATCCGGTATTGAACTTATATACGAACGCGCAAAGAATGTACCGTAGACATATGCAAATTGCCCTAACATGAGCGGAATCCAGCTGTTTAACAAGCGCCAATTGCGATACTGTAAAAAAAGCGGGACAAGCCTCGACTCAAACGGGACCATCATTACAGCCAACATGAAAACATACCAAAAGCGCTTGCCTATAAATTTCAGCTTCGCAAAGGCAAATCCGCACATCAGTGCAAAAAGTACTGCGATACAGGTATTTACGGTCGTTACAATAATTGTATTTAGAAAATATCGCGGCAAATTTATCATTTTAGCAGCAGCTTGGTAGTTGAAAAGGGAAGGCTTGTGTGGTATTAAAGAAAAGCTTGGTAAGGAAGAGATAGCACTGCGGTCAAATGATAGAGAAACAGCCCATAGCAAAGGTAATACTATAAGTAAAAACATAATGAACAGTATTATTGTTGTTAGATAGAGCGCTTTTTTCTTGTTTTTCATTGCTCACACCTCATCTTTCAAAAAACCGGTCAATTTGACATTTACCATTGTTAACAATAATACAAAGACAAACAGTATCATAGAACCTGCTGAGGACACTCCATAGTTTGGTGACTCAAAGCTGAATTGGAAAATGTACATAAGAATTGTTTGAAGAGTTCCTCCCGCGCCTCCATAGGCATCATTCCCAGTGATAATAAAAATATCCGTAAATCTTGCCAATCCATTTATCATGCCGGTGATAAACAGAAAAGAAAAACAGGATTTCATGTTGGGAATTGTTATGAGAATAAGCTTGTTCAGTGCATTTGCGCCATCAATTGATGCTGCGTCATATATGTCCAGCGGTATTGCTTGCAAACTTGACAAGTTGATAAGCATTGAATACCCGGCATTCATCCAAACCCAAACAATAGTTACTCCCCAACGGGCAAATTTAGGATCTGCCAACCAACCAATGATGACTTTTCTCCCCACAAATAAGCTTAAAAAATTATTTAGCAGCCCTCCATCGCTCATGAGAACTACACGAAATATTAAGTATACACTGACACCGGTTATAATATTGGGAAGATAATAACCCACCCTGAAAAAACCTTGCAGTTTCGAATTTCCGATACTGTTAATTAGAACCGCAAACAAAAACCCAACAGGAATTGTTAACAATCCCATAATAGACAAAATTAAAGTATTTGAGATAGCTCTAACGAAAGTGCTTTGAGAGAAGAGCATTTTATAATTCTCCAACCCTATATACTCTTCACCGTAACCAACAATACCTATTCTATTTAAACTATAACGTACAGTAGATATCATCGGATAATAAACAAGCACTAACAAAGTAACAATGCTAACAATGATAAACGAATACGCTGTTACATTTTGCTTGAGCTCTCTTTTTGTTAACCTTAAATTTTTCATATCATACATTCCTTAACTTTTCGACATTGTTGATCAATATTATTGGGGCTGAACAGACTTTCTCTCTCATCAAAATTTACTTGATGCAATCTCAACAGTTCAACTTATTGACCATAAAGTATACCTGTTTGTCGAATTCATAATAATTGAATAAAACAAAAATGTCAACAATATTCTAGTATATTAGTACATAATAAGGGTTGTAAGTACTAACATCCCTGAAAACTCAAATCAAATATGATCATATTGCTATATAAATTATCTGCTTTTTTTATAAAAACACTCCAGTTTAAAAGAGCAAGGCATGACCATCTACATACATGAGCACACCTTGCAAATTTTCATTAACTTATAAGAGCTTATACAGCCTTCTTCCTTATAAATCTTCCTGCACTATTACTGAAATGCCTTCAGGGATTATACAAATAGTAAAGTCATTTTTCCCCAAAGCCCTTGCCGCTTCATCAAGCGCTTGGTTCATAGTTTTAACAGGTATCATACCCATTTCACGAACAATTTTATCATCCATATCACTTAGCAATACCACAGAATGGTTCACTAATATTCTGGCTAAAATATGAGCCTGCCACTGATCTGTAGCGGTTTTTTCAGGTGGTGTCTTGCGGAACATTTCCAACAACTTTTCCGGACTATGGTCACGGAAGTGTCGGTAAAAAACATCCCCTCCTACTCCATCTTCACATTTACCAACCGCGATAATTACACCGCCTTTTTTACAGGTCGCTTCTGCCGCACACATACCCTTAACCATTTGATATAAGTTTTGATCCATAGGATATCCATTATTGGTCGTAATTACCACATCAGCAAGTTGCTTTTTGACCCCCATATTTTCTAAAACAAATTTAGTTCCTGCAATATGCGCTTTTTCGCAATCACCGGCAAAAGAAGCTATCACCTCTTTACGAGAATTAATCACAACATTTACTATAAACTTAAGTTTTGCCGCCTTAGCGGCGTAAATCATATCTTCATGAATAGGGTTTCCTTCTAAAATACCGGTTCGTGCAAAGGGGCTATCAAGAAAACCACTGTTGTGATTATGGCGCACACAGGTCCGAGATGCAATGCCGGGATATATACTTTTTCTTCCGCCGGAAAAACCCGCAAAAAAGTGCGGTTCAATAAACCCTTCCGCTACTAATAGGTCTGCTTCGGCAGCCAACCGGTTTATTCGCAGATTCGCCCCTGATGGCAGCTTGCATATTGTTACAAGATTTTCTTCATCATCACAGTCGTGAATTACAATTTTTTCTTTATTTAGGATATCAGAACCAAATTTCTCTTTTAGCTCCTGCTCTGTCGTTTCCCTATGGCAGCCTGTAGCAATAAGAATAGTGATATCCGCTTCAGGATTGCCACTGCGTATCTGTGCCAACATTTCTGGTACTATTAGCTTGCTTGGAACAGGTCGTGTATGGTCGCTTGCAATTAGTACTATTTTCTTTTTTCCTTTCGCCAGTTCTCTCAAAGGCAAGCTATCGAAAGGGTTTTCAATGGATTCAGCAACCAGTTCCTGCGAAGATTTACTAGGGATAAAGTCATCCATTTTGCCCCGCAGAATACCTTTAACACTTTTATTATCAAATTCATAGTTCAGAACATCACGCCCATATGGTAATTGAACTAACACTTATTCTCCCCCTATCATAATTGAATATCCTTTTTCTGCAATGTTCCAAAGTATAACAGAATACGAATCTATAATCAATTACAATAAACTAAATAACAAAAAGCATTTATACTTATCTAAGTTTAAAGCAGCGCATAGATTACAGCGAATTTTTTGATTTGGCAAAGCTTGGCGGAGAAAACTTAGCAGCGCTATAGTGCCTTAACAAAGCAAAGACAAATAGGAAAAGGCGCGCAAGATAAAGCTGATTTAGGCTGAGATAAGTATTAACCCTCTCTGAGTATACATTAAAAAAACGCCAGATATAAATCTGGTGCCACTTTTAATGTTGTTCTTTTTTATACAACTCTCAACTTTTGTCTAACAATCTATTGATTGTAGAAAATAATCCATTAGTTTAACGTATTCTGTTCTAACAACTCTATATGCAGGGTTATATGCGTTTCTATAAGCCTCGCTATGACGCAGCATAGGACAGCCCGCATTGCGGTATTCTGCAAGAAATGTCTTTGCTTCATTAACTGGAAGAGGTATTTCGCCTGATGTTATCAACCCCTCAAGCACATTAAGCTGAGAAACAAAGTTTTGCATATCCCCCGTTTCTTTATCTGCTGAAAACTCAAAAAGGCGAAACAGTATACTTACTGATAACCCGCAAGAAGGAAGTGATTGCAAATGTACACGGCAAAACATATCCCTAAGAGGCTCTATAAGCGGGGGTATATTTCCGCTTACAGGCATACGGCATGTTTCTTTCTCAACTCTAAGCCTTTCAAGCCCTTCTTTAGAGTTGGTTATAAAATGACCACAGCCAAACTCCGCCTGATATAGTGCTTTTACCAAATCCTGCACTTCTAGCAAGGGATAACGCTTATATTGTTCCAAACAGAATGTCTTTATATCCATACCACCTTAAAAATCAGCGACTCTCTAAAAAGAGAGTCGCCAACATGTTATTTTACGTCTTTAAGCCAAGGCAGTGCCTTTTCAAGCGCAATCACAAGCACAGGAATAAGTACGATATGCAGTATAATTCCCGGAACTGCATTTGTAAAAGCACCTGCCATAAACGCCGCCCAAGTGAACGGGGAGCCTGAAACTCCGGACAGCACTACACGCACTATACCCCACGCAATTCTACCAAGCAGCATGGCTACAACCAGCGAAATATATACATTCGCCGTCTTTTTAGGCAGCTTTTCGTATAGTAAACCGCTTACAGCGCCATACACCGCCATTTCAAAGCACATGGCAACTCCCACAGGATATATTGGCGGCATACCAAAAAGCGCGAAGCGCAGCAACGGTGCAAGAGCGCCTACTATTGCAGCATATACCGGTCCTGCAATAAAGCCGCACAGAAGTACGGGTATATGCATAGGGCATAGCTTACTGCCTATTTCGGGTATCTGCCCCGTTAGGAAAGGCAATACCATGCAAAGTGCAAGGCATACGCCGGCAAGTACTAGTTTTTGAATACTGATAGTGTTTGATTTCATGGTTCTTCTCCCTTTTTTTATTTATCTCCTATCTGGGACGGGAGAAGCGCCTTCATGACGCAGTTTATGTATATGTTTCGCTTTATTCTTTTTACGAAACTATTTGTAGAATTTGTTCAACGGCAGTTTCTACAAGCTGCCGCATTGACAGGCGCTCTGCGCCTACTATAAATGTATTGCATTTATCTGTAGGCAGCAGTATACGCTCAGCCGCGCTTTGCCCAACAGCAATGGCCATATTTGGCGATACCTCGCCCAGCATAGAATCCGCAAGCGCAATTCCAAGTGAGCCTATTATTACATCTGCACTTTTACATTGCACTATAACAGCGTTTTCGCCTGTGGCTCCCCTATCTGCGCCTGCATTTACCATTGCACTGGTGGCCAGTGCGTTTGTTCCGACCGCTATTATTGTATGCCGTTCGGATATACCGGCTTTTCGCAAGCCTTCAATGATCTGCGCGCCCATACGACCGCTCTTGCCGTCGATAATGAGGAGTTTCACATGTTCACCTCGCTGATGTTTATGCCTTAGTATTATATAGAAAACGGAGATGTCTTGTCAAATAAACACATTATGTAGCGTTTAATATATTGTAGAGAAGTCAAACATTTGTGACACAGACCCCTTGGGTAATAGTGTTGCTTAAAAGCTGTTGACTGATAGCCATTTTCTCTGATGTTTTAGTCAAGGTCTTTAGAGTGTAGCGTACCTTGATGAAAACAGAAGAGAAAATATAGTTCCTAAGCAGCTTTTCTGAAGTATTCTTCTACC
>DUQK01000061.1 GCA_012837835.1 Christensenellaceae bacterium
ACATTATTAAGCTCCTTATCCAGGAAAGTATCATGCTGAACAAATATGCCAAGCTCCTCATCAACAGGATAGTACATATTATCAACTATATCATTAAAATGTTTTATTTCATCGTGGTCTATTTTAAGCTCTTTGCGGCGCTCCTCCCCCGCAAGCGCTAAGGCTTGGCAGAAGAAGTTCAAGCACCACGCAGCAATTCTGTTTGTATACCAGTTGTTGTTTACATTGTTTTCGTATTCGTTAGGACCGGTTACACCATGAATCATATATACTTTTTTATTTTCACACCAGTGCACACGACTCGCCCAAAACCTAGCTATGCCTAGTAAAACTTCCAAACCTTCGTTTTTAAGAAAGCTGAAATCCGAAGTATATGTCGTGTAGTTGAAAATAGCATGGGCTATAGCGCCGTTCCTATGCAGCTCCATGAAGGTGATTTCCCACTCATTATGGCATTCTATACCGTTGAATGTAACCATGGGGTATAGGGCTCCCGATAAACCGAGTTTTTTTGCATTTTCATATGCCTGCGGAAGTTGATTGTGGCGGTATTTAAGCAGATTTTTAGCCACTTTTTCGCCTGAAATTGCTAGATATACCGGAAAACAGAACGCCTCGGTATCCCAGTATGTTGCGCCACCGTATTTTTCACCGGTATAGCCTTTAGGACCTATATTAAGTCTATCATCTTCACCAGTATACGTACTTAACAGCTGAAATAGATTAAAGCGAATCCCCTGTTGAGCTGAAGGATCGCCCTCTATTTGTATATCCGCCATGTTCCACTTGTTTTGCCATGCCTTTTCATGTTCTGAAAGCAGTCTTTCATAACCTAAATCAATAAAGCTCTTTAGAGTTATTTTAGATTGCTGCTTTAGCTCAATCTCGGGCATATCTCTATCTGTTAATACGCATACAATTTTATCTAGGCATGCGCTTTCATTAGCGCTAATTTGCTTAGAGTAGGTGTAAGAGGCAAAACCCTCTTCGCTGTATTTTGATACAATATCTAAATTCGTATCAACGCTTGCAGATGAAGCCACAGTAAAACGAGGTGTTCCAAAAGGATTTTCCTTTGTTTTATTTATAACTAACATAACATCGTCATCTGTATCGGAATAAATTTGTTCCCAAAAAAGCTCATCATAATTACTGTCTTCATTATGAACACAGCCGTCTAAATAAGCTTCGATTTTTACTTCAGCATCAAAACAAGGGGTAACTGTATACCTTATAGCTAAAAGCTGTTTTGAATACATGGATACAAAGCGCTCCGACACTATTTTTACATCTCCAAAGGGAAGAGAATATACCATATGACGAGTCAATACGCCTCGAAACATATCCATCTCTCGATAGTAGTGTTTTACCGGCATTTTTGCAGCATCAAGCAAAACGCCATTTACATAAACATGCAAACCTATTAGCTTAGTAGCATTTATTACCTTGCCGAAGTATTCGGGATAGCCGTTTTTCCACCAGCCAACACGGGTTTTATCAGGATACCATATGCCACCAATATAAGTTCCCCTATGAGAATCACCGGAATAATCCTCCTCAAAATTGCCACGAAGCCCCATTGCGCCGTTACCGGCGGACATTATGCTTTCAGCGATTCGCATTTTATCAGGCTGAAAACTATCTTCTATTATCTTCCATGGATTTACTTTAAATAAACTACTCATTTCTAACAATTGCCTCCTTAAAAACAAACTCCCTGCGATTAAAATATATAGCGGACAATGCCACAAAAATAAGACCTATTATCAGAAAAATACACGGAATCTGCAATCCTATGCCTTGGGATAATTGCCAAATATTAAAAAAAGAAAAAGGCGATAAGAATTTAAGAAAACTTATACTATCCAGCATTAACGATAATCTATTTATTACAAACCACAAAATAAAAACAAAAGAAAAAAGCTTATATGTTTTTCTATTTAATGATATTGCTGCTCCAAAAAGCATAAAGCCACCACAGAAAAAGCACATACAAAACATTGAAGCGCAAGCATATAGCAATGGCACAAAGTCGTACTGCAAATTATCCCATATAAAGCTTGAAATATATGCACAAATAGGTATAGATATATATTGCAGCAAAAGCCCTATAACCATTACAACAGCATTGATAAAAACTAAAACACCTAGTGATTTTTTTGTTTGTATAATATAGTATTTTTCATCACTGCTTATTATATTATACTGCAATCTTGTAACCACATTTAATATGTAGATAAATGAAAGCATGGGAAATATAAACCCAAAAGCGAATGACAAAAAATAGTCCACCACCGAAAGACCTTTTTGTATGTTAAAAAAGGCGGAAAACAACGGCAATCGTTGTTTTAGGGTTTCTGATATTGAAAGCATACCCTCAGAAGGCAGTTTATATAGACAAGCTAGTAAAAACGAGTACCCAATAAACAAAAGCTGTATTATTAGCATTGGAATAAACTGCCTTGAAAAGCGGGCTCTAAACATCTTTTTCATTGCATTTCATCTCCATAATAGCGCAATATTGCATCCTCTCCGTCTTCCCTACCGCCTATAAAATCAACAACATCATAGTTTCCAAGGGTTTTAATAAGCACATTAGGGCTTGATGGTATCGCAACTATTGCTCGTTTGCCCATAAGCTCAACCGCATCTTCCCATTCCTGAGAAAAACGGCTTGCTTCATTTGGCGAAGAAAACATTATATGATACACTTTTTGCCTAACGCTTTTAAAATCCTCAGCTTTCTGCTCCGTAATTAGGCTTCCTTTACGCATTATACCTATACGATCCCCAACCCTTTGTGCATGTTGAAGAATTCTTGTCATAAGAAAGATAGTCTTTCCCTGTGCCTTTTCTTCAAGAAGCAGTTCTGAAAGACTGTCCTGAACTATAGGGCTAAGACCGGCATAAGGTTCTTCAAAAACTAAAATAGGACTATCGTACATTAAGCCGCACAGTATAGACATTTTTCGTAGGTTTTCACTATCCATATACTTAAACTGACCGAGCGGGTTTATATCAAGTTTTTCAAGCACAAACTGAAGCTTTGTTTTGGATAAACTACCGCGCCAAGAGGATATAAGCCTTATAAAAGCTTCGCCATCCATATTTTCGGGAAAGCCCATGTACCCTGAAACAAAACCTGCAATTTCATGTACCTTGCGTCTGCCTGAAAAACAATCATAATCCGAAACTTTAACACTGCCGCTATCGGGTTTAAGCATACCCATCAAAAGGGAAATAAGTGTCCTCTTTCCAGAATTTTTAGGCGCTAATAGTGCGTATGCTTCACCTTCCTCTATAGATAGACTGAAATTTCTTAGCGCAGTATAAGGAGCATTTTCTTTAGAAACCTTACTAAACGATATATTATACATTACTTACCATCTTTGCTTTCTTTTTATGGGATTTTCTTTCAGCAATGTCTTCTAAAACAAGTTGGTACAATATAGCAACTAGAGGTACGAAAAAAAGCATACCTACTATCCCCATAAGCCCACCGCCGACGGTTGCTGAAACCAGCACCCAAATAGATGGAAGATTTATTGCATTACGCATTATTCGCGGATAGATTACAGAACCAGATATTTGCTGTATTATTAGAAACAACAATAAAAACCAAGGAACTAATCCGCCGTCAATTGAGAAAATCAATATTGCCCCCGCAACACCTGAAATATAAGGACCAAAAAGCGGTATAAAAGCAGTAATAAACACCAACATCGCAATAAGCGTAGAATAAGGTATTTGAAATACTGCAAGAATTATCCATGTAAGCAATGCGGACACAATACTCTGTATTATCTGTCCTCCCATAAAATCCGAAAATGTTTTTATAGATATTTTTGCTAACTTTTGCACTTTTAAAGCTACCTTAGGCTTTAAATATGTGCCAGTTATAGTTTTAAAACCAACCCTTATTTTTTCCTTAGAATAAAGTAAATACACCGCAAAAACCAGACCGATTATAACGTCCATAAAAACCGAGGCTGCTGAACTTATGATAACGGTAGAACTACCAATACCGCCAAGTATAAACTGGACAGCATCATCAAAATATCGCCTTACATCACTTTGGCTAGGCAACTCTATAAACTCAATATTGGAATGCAATTTTACGCTCTGTTCGGATATCCAATCCACTAGGGATTTAAGCGCGCCCGGAATTACAGCTATCAAACGCTCAATTGCACGAGTTACTTCAGGTATTATAACTACAAACAAGGCAACTATAACCGCTAGCACCAACAGCAGTGAAACCGTAAGACAAATGGGTCTTCTTACTTTCAACAAAAATTTTGAACGCTGAAAAAAACGAAGCTTATTCTCCATGAAAGACATGGGAAGGTTTACTACTAATACTATCACTACGCCAAGTAGAAATGGAGTCAATATAAAAAATATATCAGTTATTATTTTTGAAACAACATCAAAGCGAAATACTGAGAAAGTAAAAAGCAAAAGCAACATTATTACTTTAATGCTTTTTTTGCTCAGTTTAACATCCACAGTATCTCACCTCCCCCATTTTCTGACACAGTTGATTATAACAAAACACACTATTACTTACAAGCAGAATGGTGCGATGGGTGTTAAGCTATAAGCAACATAGGGGGGCTTACAAAATGATATTACATCAGCAAATATTAGCCACATGATAAGCACATCATAATGACAAACATAGTTTACTTACTTTATTAATAGGTTATAGATGGCTTTTTAGCCTTGCTTATTATGCTCTCTAATAGCCCTATCTATTGAACGCTCAGCATCACGGCGCATCATAGCTTCCCTCTTATCGTGTTGGCGCTTGCCAATGCACACTCCAAGCTCCAGCTTTATTAAGCCATTTTTTAAATATAAACTAAGCGGTATAAGGGTATAGCCTCTTCGCTGCACCGCCTGTGCAATTTTTCGTATTTCTCTTTTATTTAGCAACAACCGCTTAGGACGAATAGGGTCGCCGGCTCCAAAAATATACTGTTGATATGGACTTATGTGCATCCCTAATACAAAAACCTCTCCGTCCCTAACCTGTGCATAACTTTCCTTAAGATTTACATTGCCAAGCCGAATAGATTTTACTTCGTTACCCTTTAATTCTATACCCGCCTCGTAGCTTTCCTCAACAAAAAAATCATGCCAAGCTCTACGGTTTTTTGTTATTAGTTTTGTATTCTTTGTGCCTGACACACAATACACCACCCTTAAAAAATTGCCGAACCATAAAGATTCGGCATTCTGGTGCGGATGACGAGACTTGAACTCGTACGGTAAAAACCACACGCCCCTCAAACGTGCGCGTATGCCGATTCCGCCACATCCGCATGACTCAACAGCATGTGGAATTATACTCAAATCCAGTAATATTGTCAAGCCTGAAAATGATGTTCGTGTTCTTAGCTTTGGAAAATTAAACTTATAATGGAACTGTGTGAATTTTAATTACATTGGGTTTTACTTTCATTCTTCATTGTACATACAATATTTTTAATTTTAGCGAAATGATTATATCCTTGCCAAGCTTGCTTTTCCACTGTATAATGGCACTAAGAAAGGGAGGAGTGCTATGTCTGAAATGAACAACACTACCAAAATGCAGCCCATTGCTGAAGGTACGGAAACAGCGCACGGTATTCTGTACCATGTTTTCCGCGCCTTGCAAGATAAGGGGTATGACCCGATCTCACAGCTGGTTGGCTTTATTCTATCAGGAGATCCTACATATATTACCAGCCATAACGGAGCACGCAATTTAATCTGCCGCTTAGAGCGCGATGAAATACTTGAAGAGCTTGTTCGTTATTATGTAAACAGTAATTTCGCCGGATGAAACGCCTTATAGGTCTTGATATCGGCGATAAAAGGATTGGAATTGCGGTTAGCGATACTATGCGTCTTATCGCATCTCCCCACAGCGTTATCATAAGGAGCGATTTAGAAAGCGATTTAAGTCAACTTCTTAAATTGCAAGAGGAGTTAGACGCTGATAGCTTTATAGTGGGTTTACCGCTTAATATGGACGGTTCAAGGGGCTTTCAGTGTGAAAAGGTGCAGGAATTTGTAGATAACCTTGAAGCTGAAGGAGTAAGCACTATACTTTGGGATGAAAGGCTTAGCACTAAGAGTGCTGAACGTTCTATGATAGAAGCTGGGGTTAGACGAAACAAGCGCAAAATGTCTATAGATAGCGTAGCCGCCGCACTTATACTCCAAAGCTATCTCAATAAATGAAACACCCGTGCTTGCACGATGTTTATATGAATGCATTTGCATTCCACCATTAGGAGGACACAGTATGACTAACGATTTTAACGGCAACGAACCGGAATTCATGTACTTAGATCTGCAAGAGGAAGAAGACAACAACATCGTTGAGCTAACTGATGAAAACGGCGAGGTTTCCCGCTTTGAATACCTAGCTACAATAGAGCTTGATGATAACGAATATGTACTTCTTGCCACACTTGACGATGATACGGAAGATGATGGCGATTATGCAGAAGTAGTAATACTAAAAATTGAACAAGACGAAAATGGCGATGATGTATTTGTCACCTGTGATGACCCTGATGAGGCTCAGGATGTTTTTGACTTGTTTGAACAGATGTTGGAAGATGAGGAAAACTAACGACTTTCCCACACAAATTCAACCCGATTATATCAAACTGGACACTCGCAGAGCAATAAGGGTGTCCTATTTTGTTTTAGCTGTTTCAATTTGTTTTCTGTTTCTATTCATACATGCTTTGCAGGGTAGCAGCCCTTTTACACCGTCTAAATATAATAGCTATGTACTTCAAGCTATGCAATGGCGAAAAGGGAAAATAGCGCTCGAGTATGATGTACCACACCTGGAACTTGCTATTTACAACGGGGAATATTACGTAAGCTTTCCTCCTGTGCCCACTATTTCCATATATATTTTAAGCTTTATATTTGACAAAAACATACCTGATACACTTCTGCTGCAAATTTATGCTTTGCTTTCGTGCCTATTATTGCACAGGGTATTTTTAAAACGATTTGGCATAGTACACTCTTCTACTCTATCTTTCTTATGCTGTTTTTCATCATCATTGCTGCCCATACTTCAAAACGGGGCAGTCTGGTATCAGGCGCAGGTACTAGGCTTTTTGCTTATAGTTTGGGCAATCGAGCGTATGGATTTTGATTGTCCTACAGCATCTCTATTCCTTTATGCACTAAGTGTTGGTTGCAGACCTTTTAATGCAATATACGGTCCTTTGCTTATGATTTTATATATAAAAAGGAAACGCAATTTCCATTTAGCATTGCACAAAATGCTTCCAGGAATATTGTTGGGTCTATCTGTTGCCTTTTTCTACGGCTACTACAACTATATTCGTTTTGGAGATATATTTGAATTCGGGCACAACTATTTACCTGAATTTTCCTTCCAAGGCGGACAGCAGTTTTCACTTGAACATCTTAGCGATAATATAAGACGATTTGTTTTCGGCTCTCCGATAATAAAAGGATTTCAAGGAATAGAGCTGGAAAAATTCGGTTTTTCTTTGTTTATCGCAAATCCCCTATTTATAGTTATTTTACTTTTATTTATTTATAACATCATTAAAAAGTTAATAACACAAAGGAATATTCTAATTATAATGTTTTGCGTTTTTCACATGTTTATGTTGCTGCTCCACCGTACGGGTGGCGGTTATCAATATGGAGCAAGGTATTATGTAGATTGTCTTCCCTATTGCTATATTTATTTAATGGGTAAGCCAAAAGCTTCAAAATGGATAAAGCTAACGAGCCTAATACTGTTAATACTCGGGCTCATTAGCTCCACAGTCGGAAGTTGTTTTGTATACTTAGATTAAACTACTCTTCCTCATCGCAGAAAGATACACCCATGCTGCGAGCAGTTCGTACTATATAATTTGACGGTGTTACAGGCTTTGGAACGCCGGCAATTACGGCTAGACTGTTATGCCTAATTTTTTCGCCCTCAAGCGCTACGGTTACACCGTATGTACCGTTGCTTATAAGCTGGGCTGCATGTACGCCGAACTGTGTTGAAAGCACCCTATCATACGCACAGGGAGATCCGCCACGCAGTATATGTCCGGGTATTACTGTTCTAGCTTCAACATTCAGCATTTCTCTTAACTGATTTGCTATGCGTACCGAAATAAAGTTAGTGCCTTCTTCTTTGCGCTTATCTTCTCTATCTTTACGCTTCATGCGAGCTTCATCTACATCCATAGCCCCCTCAGCAACGGCGATAATGGTAAAGTTTTTATTTTCTATTGAGCGTTTTTCAATAACTTCTGCAACTTTTTCTATATCATATGGCAGTTCAGGGATTAAAATTGCATCCGCACCCCCTGCAAGCCCCGCATATAAGGTGAGCCAGCCCGACTTGTTGCCCATAATTTCTACCACCATTACACGGTTATGGCTGGCGGCAGTAGTATGTATACGGTCTATCACATCTGTTGCTATGTCAACAGCGGTATGAAAACCGAAGGTAAAATCAGTTCCGAAAATATCGTTATCTATTGTTTTAGGAAGACCGATTACATTTAGCCCCTCCTGCGATAACATGTTCGCAGTTTTATGGGTGCCGTTTCCTCCTAAAGTAACAAGGCAGTCAAGCCCCATTTTTTCGTAGTTTTCTTTCATGGCGGCTACTTTGTCTACATTGTCATCGCCAACGACACGCATCTCTTTAAAAGGGGTTCTGCTTGTGCCAAGTATGGTGCCGCCCATGGTAAGGATGTTAGAAAACTGATATTTGCTCATAAGCTGGTAATCACCTTCAATTAACCCCTTATATCCGCCACGTATACCAATTATTTCAGCATCAAACAGTGCATAAGAGGCTCTTGCAACTCCTCTTATCGCAGCGTTAAGCCCAGGGCAATCCCCACCGCTTGTCAGTATGCCGATTCTTTTTTTCATACCTTTGTACCTCTTTCAGTTTATTACTTTATTCCAAACACGCCGAGTATACCACGTGAAATAGTTCTACCTACGGTATAGCCTGCACCACTTGCAGTTGAGCGGGTAAAATTGTCCAGCATTTTTTCACCTACAGACTTTGTTTTTCTAGTCATTTTTTCTTTGCGCTCAGGCTGAGCCAACTGTTGAGGCTCATATTGCTGAGTTTTGGTATTATATACAAGCACAGGCGGAGGAGTTTGTTGTACAAGACTTTCGCTTTGAGGAGCGTATATAGTCTGACTTGGTACATTTATCTCTTTAGTTTCGACCGCAACATTAGGAATTTCAACTACACTTTCAACATATGTGCCGGTATCAGGGTCAAACACCTTAAACGACTGCTTTGAAAAAGTACTCTTTGGTTGACTTTGCGTATCCTGTATATTTGCACGCAAAATGCTTGTTTCGGCAACGTCTTGTGATATATATTTTTTGCTCAATATTTCATATGCGCTTTCCCTATCAAAACTCTGGTCATATTTGCCGATTAATTCGCTTGTGTCTATCAAGGTTGTACGTAATCTATCTGAAATCGCGCCAATGCTGGACTGTGGCGGCAATATGGTCGCCCGCTGTGCAATTGAAGGCGTTCCATCTTCCTGAAGGAATGAAAGCAGCGCTTCTCCGGTACCAAGGCTAAGTATTACTTCCTCGGTATCAAAAGCTGCGTTTTCTCTAAAAGTTTTGGCAACAGATTGTACTACTTTTATTTCCTGCGGAGTAAATGCACGAAGCGCATGTTGTACCCTTGCAGCTAATTGGCTTAATACTTTGCTAGGTATATCTGTAGGGTTTTGGGTTATAAAAAACACTCCAACGCCTTTTGAACGAATAAGCCTAATAGTAAGCTCTATTTGCTCTAGTAGCGCCTTAGGGCAGTCTTCAAACAGCAGATGCGCTTCATCGAAGAAAAACACCATGCGAGGTAAGTCCGAATCCCCACACTCCGGCAGTAACTCATACAGCTCCCCTAACATCCAAAGCATAAAACTTGAATATAGGTTAGGACGCAGAAAAAGCTTATCCGCCGCAAGTATATTTACAAATCCCCTTTTTTCATCATCCCGCCTTAACCAATCATTTATCTGTAAAGCAGGTTCACCAAAAAAGTTGTTCCCACCTTGGTCTTCAAGTATAGCTATAGCCCGCTGTATTGCGCCTATTGAGGATTTTGATATGTTACCGTAATTTATTGTATATTCAGATGTGCGCTCTCCTACATAAGCAAGCATAGCACGCAGGTCTTTAAGGTCAATAAGTAACATACCTTCATCATCAGCAATGCGGAAAACAAGGTACAATACTCCCATCTGAGTTTCATTAAGATTAAGCATTCTGCCAAGAAGAAGGGGACCCATTTCTGACACCGTTGCACGCACAGGATGGCCACTTGTACCGAATACATCCCAAAACACAACAGGAAAGGCTTTAGGCGTAAAACTATCGAACCCACATACGCGCATACGCTTCTGAATTTTTTCATTCAGTTCCCCAGGCTTTGCCATTCCGGCAATATCGCCCTTTATATCAGCTAAAAAAACAGGTACACCAAGCGATGAAAATGCTTCAGCAAGTACCTGTAGGCTTACAGTTTTTCCCGTGCCGGTGGCACCGGAAATAAGCCCGTGGCGGTTTGCCATTTTAGGCAACATAAAGACAGGTCCTTCAGATGAAGTACCCAGCCATATCTTATTATCTAATATCATTCTATCCTCCTTAGCAGCAAATTACGCTGACATTGGCATACGCACATATGCCCTCCAGCCTTCCCACAAAGCCCAGTTTTTCGGTAGTTGTAGCCTTAACGGACACCATATCAGTACTAATTTCAAGCGCTTCTGAAATATTTTTGCGCATAGCCTCTATATAGGGCGAAAGTTTTGGCTCTTGGGCAGCTATACAGACGTCCACATTATAAGGCATATAAGAGGCTTCTGCAAGAATTAATTTAACCTCTTTTAGAAGTGTAATAGAGCTAATATCTTTATAGCTTTTATCATTATCGGGAAAATGCTTACCTATATCTCCCAGCGCTGCTGCGCCAAGTAAAGCATCCATAAGCGCATGGAGCGCAACATCGGCATCGCTATGCCCAAGCAGACCTTTAGTATACGGAATATTAACGCCACATAATATAAGTTTTCGTCCTTCTACAAGTGTATGAACATCAAAACCAAAACCTGTACGCGCTGAATTAAAGCCGCTAAGCCTTCTTGCAAATGATACATCCCTAGGATATGTAAGCTTAATATTATCTATTTCGCCTTTTATCATTTTAACTCTATGCCCCAATTTCTCAATTAGTGCCGCATCATCTGTAGCGTCATCCGGAAATTTTGTATATGCTTCCTTAAGCCAGGCTGCATTAAAACCCTGCGGGGTTTGAACTGTATATAGATTTGCCCTATCTTTTGTGTAATTAATGTACTCACCATCATAAGAATATTTAAGCGTATCACTAACAGGAAGCACCGGAACCGCAGCCCCAAAATCAATAGTAGATTTAATTATCCCATCTATTAAAGCAAGCGATAATAGCGGTCTTGCTCCATCATGCACCAGAACAATCGAATAATCTTCTTTAACAGAATTAAGCGCATTATGAACAGACTCCCTTCTAGTATCTCCACCAATAACAAATTCAACATCTATCCCGTACAAAGCTGATTTAAATTCAGTAAGTTCTTCTTTCCGTATTACAACGATTATTTTATCCACTCTAGGCTTAAATTTTTCTGCTATAATACGTATAGATGACTTACCGTTAATATCTATCAAAGCCTTACTGTTATTTGCGCCCATGCGGCTACCGGCGCCGGCAGACGGAATTATTGCGTATATCTTCATTCTTCCTCCCCAAGACAATTAATGATTGTATCGTATATATACTGAGCCTTGCTAGGCCAATTTTTCTTGTATGTATCTGCTAAACCTCCGGTTGGAAGGCTTATATCTATAGTCATGCGCGGGATATTCTGTTCGTTTATGCTGAGAATTACATGGTATTCTTTATCCCCGTCATGTATTATTTTAGCGTTTATATCCCTCTGCCTTTTAAACTCATCTTTCAACTTAGGCACTAATTCGTTTATTTTTCTTATATAGGAATCTACCCCTTTTGATATAAACATCTTAAGCGTTTCTTTGCCCGCAGGTGTAAGACTATATATTTCATCGTTATTGATGCGGCGTCTGTATACATGACCACTATTTCTAAGCATGTAAAGCCCGTTTTGAAGTTCAAAATAGTTCATAATTTCGCTTGTAGACATAAAAAAAATCAGCTGCATATTACTGCACTCCCCAAGGGCAGATATGGTATGCAATATCAATATCTGTATCTCTGTTGCTCCCGGTCTATGGCTTGGAAAATCAGTCATGTACATTCCTCCATTCATCAGCATAAAAAACCTTAGCCAGTTCCAATCCTTTTGCAGGCGCTGTTGGACCAAGCATACGCCTGTCATTGGTATCAAACGCCAGTATAATATCATTATTTGATAGTTTTTTGATACCTATCCAAATAAGAGTGCCCGCGATTATCCTCACCATATTATATAGAAAACCGTTTCCAACCACAATTATTGTTACTAAATCGCCCTCTCTTTTAAGTTCAAGAGAATATACATTTCTTATAGCAGTCTTGTGTGAACCCCCGGTTGCAGAAAAGGCGGTAAAATCATGCTCTCCTTTAATTAATTTAGCTGCTGATTGCATAACAGTATCGTCAAGCGGTAATGGGAAATGATAACAATATCTATATTTAAGCGCGCTTCCATGTCGGGAATTGTCTATCCTATATATATACTTTTTTGCTTGGGCGGAAAAGCGGGCGTGAAAGTTTTCAGGTACCTCTTGCGATGAAATCACCCGTATATCATGAGGCAAAATAGAGTTGAATACAAAAGGGTATTTATCCGTAGGTATTCGGCTTTCAGTATCAAAATGAGCGCATTGTCCGCTTGCATGTACGCCTGAATCCGTTCTGCTCGCGCCTATAACTGGTATGTGGTTTTTTTCCGCCATTAATAGCGCATTTTCAATTTCTGCCTGTACGCTGTTAGCATTCTCCTGCCTTTGCCACCCGGCATAATTTGTGCCATCGTATTGAATGTTTAGAAGAATGCGCCTTTTCATGGTAAATTAATTAAATTCTTAGACAAAACAACCGCAGCTATAAGCAGAGTTACTGAAACAAAGGCGTAAAAGTCTATCTTTTGAAAGCGCAATACATGCAGCCTAGTACGCCCTTCCCCTCCATGATAACACCTTGATTCCATAGCCATTGCCAAATCGCCGGCCCTTCTAAATGCGCTTATAAATAACGGCACAAGGAGTGGTATCATTGCGGTAGCACGCTGTTTTAGGTTTCCGCTGCTAAAGTCCGCTCCTCTAGCGCTCTGTGCTTTCATTATCTTATCCGCCTCTTCAACAAGGGTGGGAATGAAGCGCAGGGCGATAGTCATCATCATAGCCATTTCGTGCGCCGGAAAGCCTATTCGCCTTAAGGGAGAGCAAAGCATTTCAATGCCATCTGTAAGCACTACCGGAGAAGTGGTAAGGGTTAATAAGCTTGTGCCGGACACAAGAAAAATTAGCCTAAGTGTAAAATGTATTGCATTTGATAGACCTTCATCCCTTATTGTTAAAGGACCAAGCTCAAATAAAATGTGCTCCCCAGCTCCAAAAAATAAATTAAGCACAAAGGTAAATATAAGCAGTATACGAAGAGGTCTTAGCCCTTTTATTAGCATTTTACCGGGTACTTTGCTGAGTCTAGCAGCCAGCAAAACAAAAGCCAGTATGGGAATATAGGCTATGAGATTACCTGCCATAAATACCGCAACTATATATGCAATAGTAAGCAATATTTTGCTACGCGCGTCCAACCTATGAACAACAGAATCAACCGGATAGTATTGTCCAAGTGTAAAATCACGCACCGGTTTTCCCTCCGTTCTTAAGCAGATTTTGAAGTTCATCAGCAAGTTCTTCAAGCTTAAAGCAGTTTTTTATAGGAACACCCTTTTCAATAAGTTTATATGAAAGTTCGCTCGCCTGAGGTACATCAAGCCCCATATCGCTTAAGAAAGAGTATTGGCTGAAAATATCCTTAGGACTTCCTGTTTTAACTATCCTTCCCCTCTCCATAACCGCAATGCGCTCTGCAAGCCAGGCAACATCATCCATGCTATGAGAAATTATTACTATGGTTGTACCCTGCTCATGCAGACGCTTTATATCATTTAAAAGATAGTAGCGCCCTTTAGGGTCAAGTCCGGCTGTGGGTTCATCTAGCACCAAATACCTAGGCTGCATTGCAAGCACACCTGCAAGAGCAACCCTTCGCATTTGCCCACCGCTAAGCTCAAAGGGGGATTTTTCACCTATCTCTTCGTAGTTTAAGCCAACTAATTCCATGGCGCTTTTCACCCTTTGATTTATCTCATCTTCAGTTAGTCCCATATTCTTAGGTCCGAATGCTATATCTTTTTTTACAGTTTCTTCAAACAGTTGATATTCCGGATATTGGAACACAAGTCCTACCTCAAAGCGATATTTGCTTCTGTTTTCGTTTATATCTTCACCGTCAATTAACACTTTTCCGCTTGTAGGCTTAAGTAATCCGTTTAAATGCTGTGCAAGGGTACTCTTGCCGGAGCCGGTATGCCCTATTAAAGCCAGCAATTCCCCATCTTCAATAGTTAAGTCGATATTATTAAGGGCAACGATATTCATCTCCACCCGTGCCTGATAGACATGCGTTACATTTTTAAGTTCGATTGCCATAGTTTAAGCACCTCCCTTTGCATATCATCAACGGTTAATATGCCGTTTGGCAAAACGATTCCTCTGTTTATAAGTTCTTCAGAAAGTCTTGCCATAGGCGGAACATCAAGACCGAAAGAGCGTATCTTTCTACCATCTGAAAACACCTGTTTTGGCGTTCCATCAAGGCTAATCTTGCCGTCATTCATTACAAGCACCCTATCAGCTTCAACGGCTTCCTGCATGAAATGCGTAATCCAAATAACTGTAATGCCATTTTCGCGGTTTAGTTTTTTTACGGTTTCTAGCACTTCTTTTCTGCCGGATGGGTCAAGCATAGCGGTAGATTCATCAAGTATAAGTGCTTCAGGCAGCATGGCTAAAATACCTGCTATTGCAACCCTCTGTTTCTGTCCACCGCTTAGCATATGAGGAGCGCTATCTATAAATTCCAGCATATTAACCGCTTTTAGCGCCTTGTCTATACGCTCCGGCATTTCTTCTGTTGGAATGCCAATGTTTTCTAGCCCGAAAGCAACATCATCCCTTACGATAGTAGCTACAATTTGATTGTCAGGGTTTTGAAACACCATACCCGCACATTTGCGTATGTCCCATATGAATTTAGACTCTTGAGTGTCCATATTGTTTACAAGCACGGTACCGTCGGTTGGGATAAAGAGTCCGTTTAATAGCTTAGCCAGCGTACTTTTACCGGAACCATTATGCCCTAGGATAGCCACAAACTCCCCTTTATTTATATCAAGATTTATTTCCCTTAAGGCATACTCATCACCATGGTCATATATATAGTTTACATCTCTAAGTGAAAATATTGTTTCGCTCAATTCGTTGATTCTCCTCTATTAAAAGCGGTATCTTTATTGAAACGAGAGTAAAATCCCTCTCTAAAATCAAGTAGTGCGTCCTGCTTGATAGCCTCTCTAATCTCCTCCATTAAATTTATAAGATAGTGCAAATTATGTATGCTAATAAGCCTTGCGCCGGTTATTTCTCCTGTTTTAATTAGATGGCGGATATATGCCCGTGTATGGTTTTTACATGTAAAGCAATCGCAATCTTCCTGTATGGGTCTAAAATCCTCCGCATACTTTGCGTTTCTAACAACCAAGCGCCCCTCTGGCACCATAGCTGTGCCGTTTCTAGCAATGCGGGTAGGCAATACACAGTCAAACATATCAACACCGCGTATTACGGCTTCTATAATGCAATCAGCCGTACCAACCCCCATAAGATAGCGGGGTTTATTTATAGGCATATGGCACATAAAAGCGTCCATCAGCTCATACATAAGCGGCTTTGGCTCACCCACAGATAGACCGCCAATACCAAAGCCGGGCAAAGGCAGTTTAGCAAGGTGTTTTGCGCTTTCCTGCCTAAGGCGCGTAGAAAAACCACCCTGTACAATACCAAACAGAGCCTGATTTTCGTTTGTATGTACTTCCATACAGCGTTCAAGCCATCTATTAGTAATATGCATGTTTTTTTCAGCCATATGCTCTGTACATGGGTATGGGGAGCATATATCAAACGCCATTATTATATCAGCACCCAGCTTTTCCTGTATTTGTATGGATTTTTCAGGGGTCATAAAAACCTCTGAGCCGTCTAAGTGGTTGGTAAAGCGTACACCTTCTTCTGAAATATCCTTCTGTTTTGCAAGCGAAAAAACCTGAAAACCACCGGAATCGGTTAGTATAGGTCTATTCCAGCCAGTGAAAGCATGTAGCCCGCCTGCTTTATTGATAAGCTCTTCCCCCGGTCTTAAATGCAGATGGTATGTATTGCTTAATATTATCTGTGCGCCGAGCTTTTCCATTTCAGACATGGTCATAGCCTTGACTGTCGCCTGCGTACCTACAGGCATAAATATAGGGGTTTCAATATCGCCATGGGGCGTATGCAATATACCAAGTCGTGCGCCGCTTTGCTTGCAGGTTTTAATAAGTTCGTATTTGAAATTAGAATTCACGCTCTACCTCTGTATGGATATTGTGGACTTATAACGGGCCAATTACCTTCAAGCCCTTCTATATCCCGCCAATAATTTTGCCAAAAGCCATCAAATTTAGGGGCGGAAAAGAATATCATCTTCTGCTGAGTTATAGGGTGCAGAAAACCTAAGCGTATACCCCAAAGCGCTATTTGACCTTTTTCATTCATATCTCCATAGCGCATATCCCCAAGTAACGGAAAGCCATTGCCTGACATCTGCGCTCGTATCTGATGCCCCCTACCGGTTTCAAGGCGTATGGCAACAAGGGCGCTATCATCAATATATCTTATTGTTCTTGCATGGAGTATAGCCTCCTTGCCCTTACGCAAGTAAGAAGGTACTAAACATACCTTATTTTCTTCTCTATCCTTATACAGAAAATCACGCAAAGTAAACTGAGAGGGGGGATTTCCCTTACAAATACAGATATACTCCCTATCTATCGTTCTATCCTTAACCTGTTTAGCCAGCCTACTTGCAGCCTTAGAAGTTCTAGCAAATACTAATAACCCACCCACAGGTCTATCCATGCGGTGCACCAAACCCACAAATACATTGCCCGGTTTTTCGTACTTTACCTTTATATATGCTTTAAGATAGTCAAGCAGATTATCATCACCGGTTCTATCCCCTTGGGTAAGCATGTTAGGCGGCTTAAGCACGACTATAATATGATTATCTTCAAATAGAATCTTCGGCTTCATTGCTTCTCCTAACATAAAAATTTTCCTGCTCGCGCACACATAAAAGCAACAAGGGCAAACTTCCCTTGGAATAAAGATTATACCATGTTTGTCCCTTAGCCTCAACTGCAAGGGAAACAATAAAATCCAAAAATTGTTAGCCTACAATACATTTATGACATGAGGAACGAAAAACGAGAAACCCTTTAGTATATTATAAATCATCAAAAATAATTATCAAGAAAGGATCTCTCAATGGATAGTATAACAGAAGGAATGCG
>DUQK01000062.1 GCA_012837835.1 Christensenellaceae bacterium
AAGGATTTGCAAAAGTTCAAGCTGAACTAAGCGAAATGTTTGAAAAAACCGCTTCCCCCTAGGGGGAAGCAGCTGATGGCTTAACAATATTTACAAGATTGGTTACACAAAACTATTGACACTACCTTTTAGATAGAAAAAATCTATGTATTTTGCAATTTTGTTGTATAGGCAAGATACTATATAATTAAGTTCGTAATTGTCATGCTTATAGGATACATTATGTAACGTTTCTAGAAAACTGTCATATAACTTCGATCAGAAATAAGTACTTGATAGCAATAAAAGTTTTCATTTCTTAAAGAAAGCCACTGCTACAGCCCCAGGTCCCGCATGCGTTCCTATTACTGAGCCTATTGTAGTATAGCGAACTTCATCAAGCTCATTTTCCCAAAGGGGTCTGCTGTCTTCTATATATTTAAGCAGTAGCGCATCTGATAAACCGGTATAGCCAAGTATGGCAGGTTTAGAAAAATCAACGCCGCCGGCTTTTTCAATTTCTTGAACCAAGAGGTTGTTACCGCGCTTAGAGCCCATTGCTTTGCCTAGCAGGTTAATTTTACCGCCAATTACAGAAAGAACCGGCTTTATGTTGAGGACAGAGCCTGCAAAAGCCACACTCTTTGAAAGGCGCCCGCCTTTTTTAAGGTATTCAAGTGTGTCAACCAAGGCAACGATTACGATTTTCTTTTTATCTTTTTCTATTTTTTCTACAACAGTTTTTATATCCATACCTTGGTCTATGTATCTAAAGGCAAGCTCTGTTAGTATGCCTGCGCCTATGGCAGCTGTTTCGCTATCTATAACAAAAACATTTTCATAGTCCTGTGCAGCAATAATGGCGCTTTGATAGGTACCTGAAAGAACAGATGATAATGTAATTACAATACAGGCTTCATTTGCCTCTTTAGCAAGCTTAAACTCCTTAACAAAGGCAGCCGGTGTTGCTTGACTGGTGGTTGGAAGTACATCGGTTTCCACTAATTTTTTGTAAAAGGTATTATGGTCAATAGTAATGCCATCTAAATATTCTTCATCATCAAAGTGTACGGTAAGGGGGACAGCCTTTACTCGCTTTTTATATTCTGGCATTAGGTCTGCTGTTGAATCTACAATCATTCTAATTTTCATTATTACTGCTCCTTTTTATAATAATTAATCTTTAAGGCTAAACTAAACTTTGTTAGCTTTAAAAGTAGCAAACATAGACTGTGCTCTAACATACTCAAACTAATTATTTAAGTTATTAGCTATAGTATCTAAGCTATCACTTATGGTAGACAGACTGCGATAAAAGACAGTACGATCCTCTTTTGTAATACCGGTACCTACCTCGTCCAAAATTTTATTAATCTTATTGATAATTTCTTTTCCGACGTTTCGCCCCTTATCGGTCAAAAAAAAGGGACTTTTATAGCGTTTTTCGTGTTGCGAATCGCATATTAGATAACCATTCTTTTCCAGATAATCAAGAGAGCGGGAGATTGCCGCCTTGTCTTCTTCGCAGCGTTCACATAGTTCAGTAGCGGTTAGTCCATTAGTTTTATAAAGATAGTATAGGCAGGATATATGTGAAGCTTTAAGGTTAAATGCAGCAATTTCCTGGTTTTTTATCTTACGAATATTACGGCTTATTCGGTTTATTAGCACTGTAAAAGCCTCAAAACGTTCTTGCATAATAGACCTCTCTCAAAACTTGTTGATAAATCAACAGGCGGATTATAACATAGTCTTGTTGTTAAATCAACAACTTTATTTAATCATAAATAGAACGCATTTTAACACAGCATATTAAATATCATAATGGATTTTTTAAAGTTAATGCAGGATGTCTTTATGAATTACGGTTTATTAAAATACATTTTATGTCCTTTGACCTTAAACATTATACTCTTATAAAATCCGCGCAAATTGCAACTCAAAGTGCAACACTTTTATCTCCGAACAATAAGTACATTCTGTTAGTCCCCTCCTCCCCATGGGGAGGAGGGAAAGCGCCTTCGTTTTTCATTATATTTTTTAAGTATT
>DUQK01000063.1 GCA_012837835.1 Christensenellaceae bacterium
AAAGGATGTCATGCCGCTGCCAATGGCTGCAAATAGGCTTGCAAGCCAAAAGATTAGGAACCTTCTATTTTTAATGATATTAATCTCTTTTTCCATAAGCTATTGCCTCTACAAAGGGATTAAAGGCGCCTTCTTCAGCGCCCAGCATACGCTCAATATTATGCATAAGCGCAATAAGTCTATTTACGCTTTCTTCTTCGCTCATCTCGATAAAATCGCCGTCAAATACCAGCGAAGTATAGGCAACCAGCATTTCCATGCATTCGTAAGGGTATTTTGCATTAAATACCCCCTGCTCATTGCCATCTTCTATAATTGAAGCGAGTATGCCGGGAAGCGTTGCCAACATTTCCTTTTGAACTTTTTGGTGGAGCAATATGTTGTTGGGGCTGTTTAAATGCTCAAGTATTACATGGTCGGAACTGTCGCTTACATTTATAGATAATACGGTTTTAAGTATACGCTCCATTACGGGAATGGATTTATCCTGCGCTATTTCCCTCGCGCGCTTATAAATATCAGTGCTTACCTTTTCAACAAGGGCGTCAAGTATAGCTTCCTTACTCTCAAAATGATGGTACAAAGTACCCCTAGATATACCCACCGCGCACGCAATATCGTTTGTGGAAGTGTTTATAAGGCCCTTTTCATTTATCAACCTTCTTGTAACATCTAATATTTCGTTTTTTCTGTTATCCATAGTAAAACACCTTTCACAATTACTCGACAGTCTGCCGGTCGGTTGTATTTTGCCATATGTTGATTAAATTGTCAATGTTGATTTATTGGTTATTATACATAGATAAAAAGCATGATAAAGCGCAGCAAAAAAAGCACTCTTTTTTTTGAAACAACCCCGTTTTTTAGACTGTATATTATAAACAAATAGAGTGAAGTTCATTTATATTACTCAATATCAGTAAAAACCGCACAACTTTTTAAGGTTTAATTATCTGTGTTTCCAGCAGTTATACATAACATTGTATACTATGAGCCTGTCAAATAGCTCCGTGCATAATACAGTTATAGACAGCCAAAAGAATATAAATTATAATATATTTGCTTAGTTAGACAATACTTATAGAGGATTGCATAAACACACAAGGAGGGAATATTTTGAAAGCGCTTAGAATAATACTAATAATTATTACATCGCTTGCTGCTATAGTTGCATTTTATGCGTATAGGAATTTGAATTATGACTATCTAAACACAAACTTTATGGAAAAGACAGGCGAAAAGCTCGGCTTTATAGAAAAACAAGCAGTTTTAGATGATGGCTCCGTGCTAAACTATGGTGAGGGACCTTCAAACGGTCCTCCGCTTTTATTGCTGCACGGGCAACAAGCCACATGGAAGGACTATGCAAAGGTTTTGCCTGACCTATCTAAGGAGTTTCACATTTTTGCTGTGGATTATTACGGGCACGGCAAATCCAGCAAGGATATATCAAAATACAAGGCAAATATAATAGGGCAGGATTTAATATGGTTTATGGATAGTGTTATAAAAGAGCCTGCATATGTTACGGGGCATTCTTCAGGAGCGCTGCTTGCCTCATGGCTTGGTGCAAATAACCCTGAAAATGTTTTGGGACTTATACTTGAGGACGGACCGTTTTTCAGTACAGAAAAGGGCAGAGCGGAAAAAACATTTGCATACAAAGACTTTGAAAATATGCATAATTACTTAAACCAGCAAGAGATAGACAGTTATACGCATTACAGCCTGCTCTACGACCCTATGATAGATTTAATCAATAAGCAAGGGGGAGATATATGGGAAAAGGGTATAAAAGCACCTGCGCTTAAATACATGGAAAAGCACCCGGGGGAAATTCCGCGCCTGTGGTTTTACCCGCCTGAAATCGGCGTAAACGCAATATTTGAACTTACCCGCAACATACAAGACGGAACAGGCGACTACGACCTGTATTTTGGGGAAAGTTTCTATGATTTTACTTGGTTTGATGGCTTCAATCAGGAGGAAACTCTCAAAAAAATAAAAGCCCCCACTCTTGTTATGCAGGTAAACCCCAGCAAGGAAACTGCGCCCAGTTACTACGATGAATACGGAATATTGCTTTCTGCTATGGATATAGAGGACGCAAAGAGGGTATGTTACCTTATACCAAACAGCCAATATGTAACGGGCTTTAATTCCATGCACGACATACACGCAGACTGCCCCAAAGAATTTACAAATGCAGTGCTGGATTTCAAAAAGCAGGTTGAAACAGATACATTTGTGCCGGATAAAAATATTAATGCCACAAATAAAAAAACATAAAAACATTGGATTTTTCTGTGTTTAGGCAACATTATTTTTATAATTAAAGCTTATTAAAAAACAAAGCCACCAAATTCTTTTTTTGAATTTGGCGGCATAAATATAGCAATTTAGTACTCTATCACTTGTTCTTTGAAGCAATCTTCATGCGCTTATCGTGTTCCAATATGCGCTTTCTCATCCTAAGGCTTTGAGGGGTTACTTCAAGCAGTTCATCATCATCTATAAATTCCAAACATTCTTCAAGCGATAATATATGCATACCCACAAGCCTTAAAGAATCCTCAGATGCAGCTGCATTACGCACATTGGTTATATGCTTTTTGCGGCATATGTTTATTACTATGTCTTCGCCCCTGTTAGACCTGCCGCATATCATACCCGCATATACCGGGGTTTGAGGAGGGATAAAAAGCGTACCCCTATCCTGCGCACCGAAAAGCCCATACTGCGTAGTCTCCCCTGTTTCATAGCAAATAAGCGCCCCTGCACCGCGCTGAGGTATATCGCCATGCATAGGCTCATACCTTTCATACACTGCGGCGAGTATGCCTTCACCCCTTGTGTCTGTTAAAAATTCGCTTCTATAACCCAAAAGCCCCCTAGCGGGTATTATAAACTCCATTCGCACGCGCTCATTACCGTGCATACTTTCAAGTGTACCGCGCCTCCTGCCTAATTTTTCTATAACAGCGCCTACATGTGCCTGCGGCACATCTATATGCAGGCGTTCCATTGGCTCGCATAACTCACTATCTATAATTTTAGTTATAACCTTAGGGCGGCTCACCTGAAATTCATAG
>DUQK01000064.1 GCA_012837835.1 Christensenellaceae bacterium
ATGTTGTTTTCATGGCAGAATCAAAAAGCGGCGCTCCGGTTGACATGTTTAAGGCGCTGGGCGGCAGCGGCACTTTTGATGAGCAGTTCAGCTCCCCTGAGCTGCTCATTGATGAGCTCGATATGCTCTATGAAAAGCTCATGAAAAAGGCTGAAGGCATACATGCCGATGCAGGTAAAAAAACCTGCGTACTATCCGGCGAACTTGCGGGTATGCTATCGCACGAAGCTGTGGGACATACTGTTGAAGCGGATTTGGTGCTTGGCGGCTCTGTTGCAAGAAACCTACTTAACAAACAGGTTGCAAGCCCGATAGTAAACATGGTGGACTTTGCGCATACCGCACTTGGAAAACCCGCTCCCCTGCCAATATATGTAGATGATGAAGGTGTTGAAGCTAAAGACGCGCTTTTAATTGAAAACGGTATACTTAGAACCTATATGGTAAACAGGGATTTGGGAAGCAAACTAGGGATAGAACCTGCGGGCAATGCAAGGGCGTACTCATTTAGGGATGAGCCGCTCATCCGCATGAGAAACACCGCGATTGTACCGGGCGACAGCAAACTTGAAGATATGATTTCTTCCATAGACGATGGTTATTATCTTGTGTCTTCCGGCAACGGGCAGGCGGATATGACGGGTGAATTCATGTTCGGCATAACCGAAGGCTATGAGATTAAAAACGGTAAGATAGGAAAGGCGCTTCTTGAAACGACCGTATCCGGCATCGCCTTTGAAATGCTAAAGACTGTCAGCATGGTTGGGAATACTATGCACTGGAGCTCCTCGGGCTACTGCGGTAAAAAACAGATGATAGCGGTAGGTCTTGGCGGTCCTGCGATTAAATGCGAGATAAGCATAGGAGGCAGATGATGGAAATAATTAACAAACTTGCTGAAAATACGGTAAATGAACTTGTAAAACAAGGCTCAAGCAGCGCAAGCGCAAGCTGCTATAAGGGCGAACTTAATGAGCTAAATGTAGACACGGATGAGTTTTCCCTTCTGCGCACCACCTTTGACAGCACAATTTCACTTAGCTGCATAAAAGAAAATCGCAAGGGGAGCGTTTCGGGCAATGACTTAAGTGAAGAAGGTGTAAATGCTCTTGTAGATGAATGCTTACTATCTTCAGATAGTGCACCTGAGGACAGTGCCTGGGAAATGTGCTCTACCCCAAATAAAAAAGAGTATAATTTAGGCAACCTTTGTGATAAGGATAAGATGTTCAAGCGCGCTAAAGAATTTCTCCATAATGTTAAAAAGGAATACCCGCTTGTAAGCCTAGAGCAGATGATAATAAGCCACTGCCAAAGCAATAATATCTATTTGAATAACCACGGTGTTAGATACGATATGTCCTGCGGTTTTTACAATATTATGTTGGTTGTTTTAGGCAGGGAAGGCGAAAAAAGCTCCTCTATGAGCTATTGCGTAAGAAGGCTTTACGATTTGGATAAGCCAATAATAGAGCTATCCGGCATAAGGCAGCTTTTAAGTAGCGCCGAAAAACAGATACACACCGTACCCTTTGCAGGCAAGGGCGAATACCCCGTTATACTTGCCCCCGACACCGTGGGCGAATTTGTGTACTACGCGCTTTCAAACTTTGCTTCCGGCGGCTCTCTGCTTTCAGGCACCGCCATATGGAAGGATAAGCTTAATAAAGATGTTGTTGACAACAGGCTAAATATTTCTATAGACCCATTCCACCCCTCTATAGTGTCGCCCACTCTTTATACTTCAGAGGGCTATGAAGCTAAAGGCTACGATATTATAAAAGACGGCGTGTTAAACAGCTTCATAATAGACAGGTACCATGCAAATAAACTCGGCATGGAAGCCTCTCCCACAGACGGCTCGGAAGCTATTATAGCCCCCGGGGATACTAGCCTTGTAGACCTTATATCAGGCATAGAAAAGGGCATACTTGTTGAACGCTTTTCAGGCGGCATGCCCGCAATAGATGGGGAATTTTCAGGCGTAGCCAAAAATGCTTTCCTAATTGAAAAAGGCAAAATTACTTCCGCGCTTTCCGAAACAATGATATCCGGAAACCTCGAAAAACTGTTCAACTCAATAATAGGCATATCCAAAGAAACGATAGAGAACGGCGGTTCGTCAAAGCCATATATGGCTGTGGAGGGTATTACTGTTTCAGGGGTTTAACTTAATACAAATAATAATAGATAAAATATGCGCCGCAGGCAATGTCTGCGGCGTGTTTTCTTTACTTTTAGCTGTAGACAAAATTATTTTGCGTAAATACGCAAAATAATTTCGATTCGCATTGTTTGAACAGATATTTGGTATATATTTTGATAAGTAAATGTGCTTTGTGTATCAAATATGCTTTATGAGGTAAGTATACATTATTGGTAAACCTTAACCGCCCCACTTGCGCCTATTCTATCCGCGCCTGCGTTTATATAATTCTCTATATCCTCCTTTGTGCGTATACCGCCGGAAGCCTTTATGCGTACATTTTCTCCAACATGCTCTTTAAAAAGCTCTACGTCTTCAAGGGTTGCGCCGCCTGTACCAAAGCCCGTGGATGTCTTAATAAAATCCGCCCCGGCGCTAGTTACAGCCTTGCACAGTTTTACTTTTTCTTCTTCCGTTAGATAGCAGGTTTCAACTATTACTTTTAGTATCTTATCTCCGGTAACCTGTTTTAGTGTACGGATTTCTTCTTCCACCTTATCAAAAAGCCCGTCCTTTACCCAGCCTAGGTTTACTACCATGTCTATTTCTGTGGCACCATTATTTATAGCATCTATAGTTTCAGCCTTTTTAACTACGGTTGTGCTATAGCCTAGCGGGAAGCCTATAACAGTGCATATGGTAAGCCTATCCCCGTACTTATCCGCAACCCTTTTTACATAGCTTGGCGGTATACATACGGAAGCCGTCTTATACTCCACAGCCTCATCACAAAGCTTTTCAATCTGCTCATATGTTGAAGTAGCCTTCAGCAGAGTATGGTCTACATGTTTCATTACAAAATCCCTATCCATTAATTTTTCTCCTTACTTTTATTTTCATTATTATTGTGCCACAGTGAGTAGGAAAATACAAATATATACAAATTGCTATTGCATAGAAAAATCGCCCCAGTCTTTCCACGAAACATAGCTAATATCGTTTATTTCCATACTTACATCGCCTAGGTAAAAAATAGCGCCTTTTGTTTCATCTCCCCTAGCCTTAATATATTTCCTAGTGTTCTTAGAGAAGTTTTTTTCTGTGGTGCTGTTGCTCTTTATCTCTATTGCAAATGTATGCTTCCAGTCGGCTATGGTATCAATCTCAAAGCCTGTTCTATCCCTAAAGAATGTTAAATTTGCGCTTTTCCCTGCATTGTAGCGGGATTTTAATATCTCCGACACCGCTATGGTTTCAACCGCTGCGCCCTTATGGCGGCTTAATATAAGCTCCTCTGCGTTTTCAAGCCTTAACAGGTAGCACATAAGTCCCGAATCCACAAAATACAGCTTGGGAGTTTTTACAAGGCTTCTGCCCAGGTTATTAGTATCCGGCTCAAGGAAATGTATTATAAAGGATTCTTCGAGTATAGACAGCCAGCTTTTTACAGTTACTGCGGATATACCTATTTCCCTTGATATGCTCTCCATATTTATAAGCTGACCGCTGTACAACGCGCACATCTGAAGGAATTTGCGGAATGTTGAAATATTCGCAGGGTTTATCTGCCCTCTTATATCCATATTTATATAGGTTTCTACATAGTTTTGAAACCAATCCTCAGGGATAAAATGCTTGTTTCTATCATGAAGCGGAGGATAGAAGCCCTTAAAAAGTGTATGATATGCCGAATCCTGAAGTAAACCTTCGCTTTTAAGCTCGCTAAGTGAAAAAGGGAGCAGCTTAATAAGACCAATGCGTCCCGCTAGGCTTTCTGTAATGCTTTCCTTTAGGTTAAACTGGCTTGAGCCTGTAATTATATATTTGCCGGGCGTGTATGGACCTTCATCTACGAATATTTTAATAGCATCAAATATTTCGGGTACTTTTTGCACCTCATCTATTATTACGCCATTCGGAAAAGCGAGCAAAAAATCCCGCGGGTTTGAGGCGGCAAGTTCTCGCATGTTTATATCATCAAAGCTTACATACTGTTTACCCGGAAATACGCTCTGCGCAAGCGTTGTCTTTCCGCTCTGCCTAGGACCTGTAATGGCTACTACCATAAATTGACTTGCTAGCCTTAGTAAGCTTTCCTCCGCCTGCCTTCTTATCACGATATCCTCTCCTTTCCTTATGGGGATTATAAAATATGTAAAATCTAAAGTCAATAGTATGTAAAATCTAAAGCGGATTATATGTTAAATCTAAAGTTTTATATTTGTAAATTCTAAAGTGGTGGTTTAAGGGGTTTTGAAAAGCCTTATATATATTAGAGTACAAGCATTTAAGCTAAATAAAATGTAAAAGAAAAAGGCTTTTATAAAACTGCTAAAGCCTTTCTTATACTTATCTCAGCCCAAAGCAGCGCATAGATTGCAGCGAATTTTTTGATTTGGCTAAGCTTTGAGAAGGAAACATAGCGGCACTATAGCGCCTTAACAAAGCAAAGACAAATCGGAAAAGGCGCACAAGATAAAGCTGATTTAGGCTAAGATAAGTATTAATCCATGCTATTAAACCTATATTTACCACCAGCATTATATAGACAATATACCCGCCATAACAAACAATATCACAGCTACAAACAAACCCCTAACGCCTTACAGTATCTTTTATAAAAAAAGGCTTGCCCCATATATAGTAGGATACCGTTATCTCCCGCACTTCGTTTTCTTGGCTTTTAGTTAGCATTATAAGCTGCAATGTAGCGCTTTCCCCGGGTTTTATGCTTATTTCTGTATTATCATCCTTGCCAAGAGATACCTTGCTTGAGTAGCTAAGCACATCGCCTTTGTGAGGGCTTATTTGCATTTCGCACATGCGGGCGGGGATTAATCCATTGTTCTTTATTTCTGCGCCGTACACATTAAAATAATAATCTTCTATACTGCCTATGGGGGTTTCGTCGTACACTACGCCTTGCACTGCGCCTATGGCATGTGCATTTGTCCAGCGCTCAAATTCGTTTGCAAGCTCTTTTGCGGGGGTAGATGTAGGCGCAACGAGCTTTATATCAAGCCTTGTGTGTACAACGCCATATATTATTACCCCAAGAAGCAGCAGGGCTATTATACTAAGTGTAATGGCTATTTTTTTCATCTACTCGCCCTTTAGTATTTTGTTCATCTGCTCTATCATTTCAGCGTCCTTAAGGCGGAACTTAATTTCAACACGCCTTGAAGCATCCATGTTTTCAGTGCCGTCGGCATTGTATATACGGTCTGCGTAGCTTCTGCCCTTGGCGGTGAGTATGTTTTCAAGCGTACTGCGCTGTGTTGATGTAAGCTGGGGCATTTGCAAGCAGAACTTAGCCACATTAAGCGCTCTTTGCTGGCTTAATTCAAGGTTGAATACATAGCTTCCCTTGGAATCTGTATGCCCTTCTATTATAATTTCTGCTACATAGTCCTTATATTCGGGGCGCAATAGCACCTGAAGGTAGGCGGGTATAAGCCTTTCAAGCTGCCTTTGCCCTTCATATGCAAGAATATTCTCACCCGTTGCGAACATGAGCTTTGAATCCAGCACTATATCGCCAGTTTTCCTATCCACATTCGCGCCTATCTTCTTTTCAGCGAATGTGCGACTTAGTTCCTCTACTATCGCTGTTCTAACACCGAGAAGCTCATCTATCCTCTCCGCTTGGCTGCCGAGCGCTTCTTCAAGTGCACCAAGGCGTATTTTTTGAGCGACAAGTTCCTCCTCTTGCTGAATTAGCGTCAACTGCAGCGCCGCCTGCTCCTCTTCCTTAGTTTTAAGCGCAGTTTGTGCGGCGTGTAAATCTTCTTCCTGTGCCTGCAATTGTATCTGCACGCTTGCAAGCTCTTCTTCCTTGCCCATTAAACTCACCCTTGTAGTTTCAAGCTCTTCCTGCTGTTTTACAAGGGATATCTGCACCCTATCAAGCTCCGCCTGCTGTGCGTCCAACTGTTTGGTTTTTATTTCAAGCAGGCTGTAATACTGGTATATGCTGAATGTAACCGCAAGCATGAAAACAAGCAGCAGTGATGACAGCATATCCGAATAACTTGTCCAGTATTCGCCGCTATCCTTTCTTATTAATCTTCGAGGTCTTCTTGAGCGTGCCATCAGCTCTGCTCCCCAGATATTATTTCGCTTGCCTTTTCCATAGTTTCTGTAAGTTTTTCAACTGCAAGGCTTAGTTTCTGAGCGTTTTCATCGTCCTTTACTATGCTCATCTGCCTTGTAAATGCAAGGCTAATATCCCGCATATTTTCTTCAAACATGCTTATACTCCTTGCAAAGCCCCTTGTAATATCCTCTACAAATGATGAATAGCTGTCCTTAAGCAGCCTACCTGATGACGCCATATCGTTCGCTATGCCGTGCACCTGCGCGCTTACATTGTCGGACTGTTTTTCTACCGCCTCAAGCACCCTGCCGGACCATGACGCATAGGCTTCCATCTGTTTTTCAAGCTCCCTATGGCTATCCTTAAGCCTTGCAAAGCCTGTGGATATTTCATTCATAGCGCTGTGCATTGATGAAAGCATATCCCCTGTGGATTTAGCAAGATGGGCATTGCCGGCTTGAGAGGCCGAAAGCTCATTCACATAGTTTTCAAAGCGGGAGATTATATCGCTATTTAGCTTATTTACGCTTCCCATGTTCTGCATAAGGCTGTCGGCAGCGGTTAGCGCCTGATTTACCCCTTCAAGCGATACCTGCTGGCTTTTGTTAAACACACTTAGATTTTCCGCAAGGTAGGTAAGTTGCCCTCTGAGCGCGCCGTCCATCCTATCTACAAAGCGGTTTACTATTATGTTAAGACCTTCTATCTGCCCCTGTGTCTGCCCTGCAACAAAGCCGCTTATCTGCCTAGCTATAGGCTCAAACGACCTATTTATGCTATAGCCTATATCTGTAGAAAGCTGCTCTTTTATTTCTGTGGCGGTGCGCCTTAGATAGCTTGCCTTATCCTCAAGGTAGCATATGTTATGCACATTATCGTCAAGCGGTATAGGCATTACAAGTTCTCTGAATGTATCTATAAAATCATCCATAGCGCCTGTTACGCTGCCTTGTGATGTTCTGCTTAAAATGTTAAACACAAAAGAACATGCAAGCCCCGCTATAGATGTGCCGTAGGCGAACTCCATACCGCCTATCATCTGCGATATTGATACCATAGTGGCTTCGGCATTTGTAACATCAAGACCGGATACGCCCCTCATAAGCCCTATAAATGTGCCCAGTATTCCAAGAGTTGTAAGCATACCGGGAACGGCTTCAGCCACATTCATATGCGCGTAGGATACAAGCACGCTTTCATCGTTTATATATTGCTCTACATCAAGGCTTAGCCCCCTTGCATCTAGCTGCTCGGCGTTTATTAAAAAGCGCTTCCACTGCTTTTGCATAGGCTTGCCTAAAAAATCCTTATCCTGCCAAATTGGGCGGGTGTTTTCTTTTACCGTCATTATTTCAAGGTTTCGAGTTGCCCGTCTAAAAAGGCGGCTCAAATAGCGCATGGGAAAAATGCATTTTACAAGCCCCACAAGCATTACCACGACTATTAGTGTATATACTATAAAGTCTACAAGATTGCCCGATATTTTTGAAAAAAATTCCTGCATTTCACCGCCTCGCTTTCCCCGCAATATTACCCTATTTTGAAATATTTTGCAACAAAAAATTAATATTATTTTCGCAATTTCAACAACTCGGTCAATAAATTAACATTATTAAAACTTGTTGCTTTTCTTCCAAAATTTACATTTTTTGTATTGACAACCCACACTTATTATGCTACGCTTACAGTAACTTATAAGCGAAGCAATAGGTTTAACGAAGTTAATTCTTTCAGGAGAAAGAAATGCTTTAGCGGTTCACCGAACGTGAGCTGTATGAATTTCTATTTGCTTTGCAAGTGCAACTACAAAACAAACAAAGGAGGAGAGTAAATTGAAAAAGTTTGCACTGACTCTTGTAGCTCTCATCATTTTGAGCAGCATTCCTTTCCTAGGTGTTGCCGAAATATCCGGCGATGAACCCCTTGTATTTGAAACGCCTTTCATGATAACCAACGCCGGTCAAGGACCGGGCGGCAAAATGGGAAGGCTGCTTATTAAGCAGGCGAAAGCCCTTGAACTTGATAAGGACTTTTTCTATGTTGACGTTCCCTATGAGGATGATGTTACTGAAAAACCTTATTCTTGCATTGTAATAGTAATAGGTTCAACCGATAAGGGTCTTGGCGCAACAGGCATAACCATAGACGAAGAGATTGACCGTGTAAACCGCGTTATGGCAGCCGCAAAAGAAGCAGAAGTTCCGGTAGTTGCCGTATTGCTTGAAAAAGACAAACGTTCAGACATACCTACAAACGCAAATGAGCGCTGCATTGACGCTGTTTGTCCCGGTTCTGCCATGATGATAGTAATCAAAGACGGCAACCAGGATGGGCGTTTTGACAAACTAAAAGAGGAATACGACATTCCTTTGGTTCTTATCGACAGCGCTATGGACTTTGGTGAGCTTTCAAAGACGATGTTCAATAAAAAGTAAAATGAACTGCATATAAGCTTTACGCTTATTTTAAGGAGGAAAGCGTGTATTTAGATACTACAATAATTCTGATAGCAATGGTTGTTGCCTTTGTACTGAGCAGTATTTTCCTCAAATCGGCAGAAATATCCATGATAATTGCCGCAAGCGTAGGCATACTGTTTGGCGTAGCACATGGCTGGACAAGCTCATTCTCTCGTGTTTTTGTAGAAGGATTATTTACCAATCTTGATATTGCATTGCTCTTTGTTACAGCTTCATTTTTTGTGAATTTCTACTCTGAAAGCGGTGCAATAACTACACTAACACGTAAACTCGTAAGCAAATCTAACAATAAATGGGTATTGCTCAGCGCTATGGCGATTTTTATGCTGATACCGGGTGCAATTACCGGCGCCGGCAGCATTTCGGTATTTGTCCTTGGCAGTATGGTCGCTATGATAGCGCGCGCAATGGGGCTATCCGAAAAGAAAACCGCCGCATTCGTCTTTACGTTCGCAATACTTAGCGCAGCAGCACCGCCTGTAAACCTATGGGCGATGATGATAGCTTCCGGCTCCGACATGCCCTATGTTGGTTTTACCACGCCGCTGCTTGTCCCCATACTGATTGTAGGCGCACTTTCAATAATATATTTCGGTTGGGGAAGCAAGCCTAAGGATACCGCCGAGATATTGAAAAACCTTCCGGACGCTTCCAAAGATATCGCTTGGTGGCGGATAATACTGCCTCCTGCGGTGCTGCTGGGTGTGTTCCTCGTTTCATACTATCTCCCCTTTAATATACCTGTAATAGGGTTGCCACTTACATTCGTTATCGCTTGCATAGTGGCAATTATATGTAACCCCAATAAACTGTCGCCTAAAGAATGCTGGAATATAATGGACAAAACCATGGAGCAAATATTCCCCCTAATAGCAACGGTATTAAGCGTTGGTGTTCTTCAAAACGCGATGTCGGCAACAGGCGTTAAGGGGCTTATAGGTATAACGTTCATAACATTACCCCTTGTATGGATATATATATCCATACTCTTTATCGCACCCTTGCTTCAAGGCTCTCTTAACTATGGGAGTGCAGTGGTATTCGGTGCGCCTTTGATTTTCCTGTTCAACACTATGGGCTATAACTTAACCATAATCGCTTCCGCAATGAGCCTTATCTTTCCGATAGGCGACTGCCTGCCTCCTTCAAGGATTACAGGCAGATTGAGCTGTGAAGTAGTGGGCTACGAGGGAAGCTACGGTTCCTTCCTTAAGGCGGTATTAGTTCCCTGCCTTATTCTGGCTGCCGTTGCACTGGTTATGATGGTTTTCCCCGATAAGTTCGCATTTCTCGTTCTATAGATAAGGAGGTAAGTATGGTAGCAGCTCAAAAAATTATTTACTACTTGTATATGCTAATAACTGCCCTATGTGCGTTCTTTCTGGTAAAACATCTGTTCAAAAGAAAAGAACACAAGGGAATTATCAACGACATAGTCTATGCACTGTGCATAATACCCTTCATTCTCCGAATACTGCATATAAAATGAACGGAAAGGAGAATAAGATGAGTGAAAAACTAAACAATAATATCACCGTAAAACTTATATGCTTTATAATCGCCGCCATATTGGCGATTGTCGCAGGCATTCAGTTTTACGACCATAGAACCTATAAGGAAACTGTAGTGGTGTCGGATTCCTTCACTGAGAAAAAAATGTTAAGCGACTATGTTCCAAGCCTTAAAAACACCATGGCTGACACGCCTGTATTCTTTTTTGATTCAGGCGTTGAGGGCGGAACCGTACTATATTTAGGGGGTACTCACCCCTACGAACCTGCGGCAAGCCTTTCCGCATTTGTAATGATGGAAAACATTAACGTGGAAAAAGGTAGGGTTATCATCATCCCTCAAGCGAACCGCAGCGCAACAACCCTTGGTATGCTTGGGAATGCCTACCCTCAGTATTACCACGTAGACACCGAATGGGGAAGTGTAAAGTATAAGATAGGCGACAGGTGGGCGCACCCGCTTGATTCTTGGCCGGATCCCTTTACATACCGCCATTACCCCTCCGGGCTTCAGCTTACATATCAGGATTTACGCAACGTAAACCGCTGTTACCCCGGACGTGAAGATGGTGCTCCCATAGAGCGTGTCTGCTATGCGATAATGGAAATTATCCGAAACGAAAAAGTTGATTTGGCGATTGACAGCCACGAAGCAGCGGTTATGTACCCTGTCGTTGAAACATATGTAGCCCATGAGCGTGCGCTTGATATCGCCATGATGGCGGCAATGAATTTGTCCGCAACTAAATTCTACATGAAATGCGAAGCATCTCCAACAAATCTACGCGGTCTGTCACACCGTGAATGGGGCGACTTTAGCGACACTCTCGCTATACTCATGGAAACACCACAGCCCTTTACCGATTGGATAGTCGGTCCCATGACTGAGGAACTTCAAACTATAGGCGCTGATGAGTTCCTCGGAACTGCAATGGAGCACGGTTTAACATATGTTGAATATGATAAAAATGTTGGCTGCCCCATGAAATTGCGTGTGGGCAGACATCTCTCAGGCGCAGCGGAAGCAATAGATTGGACGAATGCCAGCTTCCCTGAAAAGGAGGTGGTAGTTAACTGGCCTAGCTATGAGGAGCTAATGGAACACGATTGCGGGTATTTCCTGCACGACCCCGCAAAAGCGGACACCGATAAGATTTTCGAAATTTAATTGAGAAAGGAGTTTACGCTAAATGAAAAAAAGAACTACCCTTATTGCGCTGCTATTAGTGAGTATAATGGCATTCAACAGCGCAATCGCTTGTACCATATTCGGTATTGGTAAAGACGCAACTACTGACGGCTCAACCATAGTTACACATACTTGCGACTCCACAGGCGATGACACAAGGATGTGGATAATCCCCCGTATGGAGGGCGGTCCTGATGTAAAGCGCGACATTGTAATTGACGGACATAAGTACGGAGATTGGAGCAACTATCCTCAAGTAAAGGATTATGGCGGCGGCTATGTAGTAGGTGAAATGCCCCAGCCGGATAACACGCACCAATATCTGCATTCTAACTATTCAATTATAAATGAACGCGGAGTAGCTATGGGTGAATCCACATTCTGGATTGACAGTAAAACGGAATATGGTCAAAAGATTCGTTCCCTCCTGTACGATGATAACGACGGCCTAATAGACTGCTATCATGCACAACACATTGCACTTGAGCGTGCAAACACCGCCCGTGAAGCGGTAGAAATCATAGGCGGCTTAGTTGAAGAATACGGCTGGAGCTCAACCGGTGAAACCATAAATATTTGCGACGGCAATGAAGTATGGATAATTGAACTTTACGGCCGTGACATCTGGTGCGCAGTAAGAATACCTGATGATGCCCTGTTTGTCTGTGCAAACCGCGCAAGAATTAACGAGTTTGATTTCGAAGATAAGGATAACTTCCTATGCTCGCCCAGTATGAAGAACTTTGCACTTGAAAACGAACTATGGAAAGAAGGAGACCCCTTCACCCCCGCCGAAATTTACGCTCCGAACAACCAGACCTATTCAACAAGAAGAGAATGGCGTGCGTTGGATTTAGTAGCGCCAAGCCTAAATCTTGACCCTGAAGCCACTCGTTTCCCGCTGTATGTTGTACCTGAAAAGAAACTGTCCGTAAATGATGTAATGCTCCTAAACAGCGACTATTACCAAGGAACAGAATACGATCTTTCAATACAACCCGAAGCCGGACCTTATGGCAACGTACTTAATGAGTTCCATAAAGAGCGTCCTATCAACCTGTACCGTTGTGCATATCAGACAATCGCCAACATTAAAGCAGACCTGCCTGATGAAGCAAAATGCCTTGTTTGGTTCGGATACGGCGCTGCCGACTCATCATACATAGTGCCGCTATGGGCTTGCGCGACAAGACTGCCCGAACTATTTGCTACAGGCACACGCTATGACGCATTCAACCGTAATTCTGGCTGGTGGGTAAACTCATATGTACAGCAAACAGCTGCAACAAATTATGAGAGCGCCATTAAGGACATTCACGAAGCCCGTGATGGAAAGCTCGAAACCCAGTACACCGTCGTAGCTGAGCTGCAAAAAGCAGCTGCTGAGCTTGTAAAAGCAGGTAAGAATGAAGAAGCGGTTGAATTATTAACCTCGTATTCTTACAACAATGCCGTGGAATGGCATAACTACTGGCTTGAGCTTGGCGATAAACTCTACGGTAAGTACATGTTCGGTCGCATTAATATGCAGCGCGCACCTTATCCTGAATGGTGGCAGAAAATACTCGACGAGGCGCCCGTAAGACCCCCTGAAGAGGAACCCGCTAAATAACTAACTAATCATTCACCTTACCTTAGGGAAGGCTGTAGCAAGGCTTTGTTACAGCCCTTCCCGTTTATTTATTATGATAATTATTATTGCAATAACTATACTAGCGTTTATTGCCGCAGTGATAGAGCGGCAACTATATGACAGAGCGCTAAATAAAATAGATTTACGCATACTTGTAAACGGCACAAGGGGCAAGACCAGCGTTACAAGACTTATTGCGGCAAGCCTAAATGCCTATGGTATACGCACATACGCAAAGACCACCGGCTCTGAAGCAAGGTGGGTTTTACCTGACGGCTCTGAAATTGACTTTCGTAAGGGCAAACCGCCTACCGTGCTTGAGCAGCGCTCTTTTTTGCGTATGGCAAGAAAAAACGGCACACAGGCAATAGTTGTTGAATGTATGGCGCTTAATAGAAAGAATCAATGGCTTATGGCTAATGTGCTTATCAGGCAACACTATACAATTATTACAAACGCATATGTGGATCACCTTGAAGAAATAGGCTGGACAAAGGAAGAAACCATTTCAACGCTTGCACTTTCCATCTACCCGAAAAGTAAACTAATAACTACTGAAAAAGGCTTTGCAAAATACGCCAATATATATATGGCGCCTTCAGTAGATTTAGAATATAATAATGACGCCGCTCGCGCAACAAAAGAAAACATAGCACTTGTTAAAGCGCTGGCAAGGAATTTAAACATACCTGAGCATTATGTTTTGCAGGGTGTAAATAAGGTAAAACCCGATATAGGACTGCATGATTATTTTACTCTGGATGATTTTTGCATACACAACGCGTTCGCCGCTAACGACCCTATGAGTCTATTAAACATAATAGATAGCCGAATTAATAACGAGCCTTATATTTTGTTGTATAACCACCGCTCTGACCGCCCTTTACGGCTAAAACTCCTAGCCAATGCGCTGAATATTGCTAAACCCGAGTTTATAGGAGTAATTGGAGATAATAAAAACTACACCTCAAAGTATTTTGAAAAAATTCTAAAAGTAAAGGCTGAAAAAGTTGATAATCCCTTGGAATGGATATTATCCAAAACCGATTTAAACATTAGGCAAGTCCTATGTGCCGGGAATATAAAAAACGAAGCATCTACATTTATTGACGAGTTAATTGAAAGGAACGCAGAATATGTATGAGATATCCATAATACTAAGCGTGTTTGCAAGTCTTTTGCTTTACGAAGCGACAGGCATACTATCCGGCGGGGTGGTAACAGCGGGATATCTCTCTTTTTTCATAAACCAGCCCGAGAGGATATTAAGCACAATAATTCTTGCGGTAATAATATATTTCGTTTCTTTATTTATGACGAAGTACACTATATTTTACGGGAGAAGACGCTTCCATTTTGTTATTCTGCTATCCGCAATACTTACATGGCTTGTAAACACCTATTTAGTAGCGTTTATAGCCTTGCCACTAGATATACGTGCAATAGGGCATATTATCCCCGGGCTTATAGCAAACGATATGTTAAGGCAGGGCGTAATGCGCACGGTTTTAAGCCTTGCCCTATCCACCGCCTTTGTTTATCTATGCCGCTTGCTGCTTGGTATTGTATGAAAAAAGTCTATGCTAAAAATAAAAAAACCGATTGCTTACTTTTAATCGCAGCTGCATTTTTTGCTGCGCTCGGTATATTTTTTAGTCTTAAATTCTCCGAAAACACGAAATTACCCTATGCGGATGTACAGCTTAGGGCTGCAAAAAGGATGGAAAAGGCACTTGAAGCAGTAGTCGATTATTGCGATAAAAATAGCATAGCTATACAGGATGAAGACATAAACCAAACCGGGCTTATAGGCCCAGAATGGACTGCGCTTACAACTTCCCTTGGCATACTTGACGCCAAACGCACCGCACTTACGCCTGACTGGGCTGCACTTATGGTGAAGTTTTATAAAGATGCCGGTTTAAAAGAAGGGGATACGGTATGCGCCGGTTTTTCAGGTTCTTTTCCGGGACTTTGCATTGCCACTATTTGCGCCGCCAATGAGATGGATTTAAACATAAAGGCTATTCCCTCAATAGGCTCCTCCATGTACGGTGCAACCAGAGAAAAGCTTAACATAATAACCATACTCACGCTTTTGCAAAACGAAAGCATTATAGACTGCGATATATTAGCCGTATCCCTTGGTGGCGATTTTGACAGCGGAAGGGGCAATATACTCTTCCCTGATTCCCGTAAAATTATGATGGGTATAGCTGAAAACAGCGGTTTTCAAATAATATACGAAGAAAGCGTAGCAGACAGCATAAAAAAACGCCTCTCAATATATGGCGATGATGTTTCCTGCTTTGTAAATGTGGGCGGCGCTAGCGTTAATATGGGAATAGGCTCTTACGGAGTCGCTTTTCCCAACGGGCTGGTTAGAACACTTAAATATATCCCCTCCTTTGAAGAGCGGGGGCTTATGTTTGAATACCTCGTACGCGGAGTTGATGTTATACATTTGCTCAACATAAAGGATTTAGCAGCGAAAAACGGGCTTTCCATTGACCCAACCCCTCTTCCAAAAGCTGGGGAGAGCTTCGTATATTATACCATTACAAAAAACAAAACCCCGGCGTTTATATCCGTATTAATAACACTTATGCTTATATTCATACTAATTCACCAAAAAATAACATTCCGAAAAAAAGCGATGGATAGAATCATGGAAGATATTAATCGCAGGTTTTCATAAAAAATAATTTACATTTCACCACATAAAATTTTACATTCCACATGGTCTGCAAGGCTTTGTTATCTTTACCCCAAGTTTTAATTATGTTATAATTCGGTCAGTTTAATGCGGAGGCGGATATGGACCTTATTGATATTATCGAAACTAAAAAACAGGGCGGAGAGCTTTCAAAAGAGCAGATACGCTATTTTGCTATGGCAGCTGCAGATGAAAACAGCCTTGATTATCAGCTATCCGCACTGCTTATGGCAATTAGGCTAAAAGGTATGACCGCTCGTGAAACCGCTATGCTATCGCTTGAAATGGCAAATACTGGCGATGTACTTGTGCCCAATATTGACGGTATAACGGTAGACAAACATTCAACAGGCGGCGTGGGGGATACTACCAGCCTTGCCCTTGTTCCCCTTGTTGCATCTTGCGGCGGCAAGGTTATAAAAATGAGCGGCAGGGGTCTTGGGCACACAGGCGGTACTATTGATAAGCTTGAAGCCATACCCGGTATGAAAGTTGAAATTCCTGAAGATATATTTATAAATATAGTAAAAGAAATAGGCTGCTGTATAGTAGGGCAGTCTAAAAACCTTGTGCCTGCGGATAAGCGCCTTTATGCACTGCGTGATGTTACTGCAACTGTTGATTCCGTACCGCTTATAGCTTCTTCTATAATGTCTAAAAAGCTTGCGGGCGGGGCGGACGCAATAGTGCTAGATGTAAAGTTCGGCTCCGGCGCGCTTATGAAAACTGTTGATGAAAGCATAGAATTAGCTAAAGCCATGGTAGATATAGGCATTAAAAACGGCAGGGAAACCGTGGCGTTTATAACTTCCATGCAGGAGCCGCTCGGCAGCCATGTAGGAAACGCGCTTGAAGTAAAGGACGCTATAGATTTGCTTTCCGGCAGAACAAAGGGTCCTCTGCTTGAAGTATCCCTTATACTGGGTGAGCAAATGTTAATACTTTCAAAACTTGCTGATGATGAAAATACAGCAAGACAAATGCTGCTTTATGCGCTAAGTTCTGGGAGAGGTTTGGATAAATTCAAACAGATGATACGCGCCCAAGGCGGAGATGACAGCGTGTGCGACGATGTTTCTCTATTGCCTAAGGCTAAGCTAACACATGTAGTTAAAGCTAACAAAAATGGGTATATACATACTGTGGACACTCAGCGGATAGGCGAAGCCTCCCGTATGCTGGGAGCCGGCAGGCGCAGCAAGGACGATGAGCTTGACCTTGCGGCAGGGCTAATAATGCATAGGCGCATAGGCGATAAGGTAAATATTGGCGATAGCATATGCACACTGTATTACAACCCCGGTAAAGACCCGGTTTCCGCAGAAGAATATATACTCAGTGCAGTTAATATAGATAGCGAGGAGGTAAAAGCCCCAAGGCTGGTGTACGCTAAAATAACGAAAAGAGGTACACATATCTATGAAGATTAAAAAACTAATGGCGCTGCTTAGCGCAATGGTACTCCTTGCACTACCCGTACTTGCAGAAAACACTGCCACGGAAGAAGTTACAGATGAAACAGAAAACCTTTTCATACAGATAGACACCGTTACTTTATCCGGCGAAAAGTTTGATATGAAAACGCTTGAAGGCAAACCCCTGCTCATAAACATATGGGCGGATTGGTGTTCCCCATGCAGGCATGAAATGCCGGTACTTACAAAGCTTAGCAAAGAATACGCGGACAAAATCGCCTTTTTAGGGCTTCTGCCTGAAGGTGTAAGCGTAGAAAACGGCGAACTTGTTATTAATGAAGATAGGATAAAATCCGCACTTAATATGCAGGAGGAACTTGGCATGGGTTTTCCAACGCTTGTTCCGGAAGAACTTTTATACAGCCTTATGGGATATACAGGGCTTCAAGCTTTCCCCACAACTTGGTTTGTATCTGCTGATGGCTACCTTGTAGACATGGCTGTCGGCGCTATGGACGAAGAAGGCTGGCGTACAAAAATAAACGAAGTGCTTAAAAACTTGGAGGAGGAAAATGCTGAGGGTTAAGCCCACAAAAAGCGCTTGGCTTATTATGCTTTCCATAGTATTAATTGTTATTGGAGTATATTTAGGCGAGCCAGATACAGTGCTTAGAAAAGCCATATACATATGCATGGAGTGTATAGGAATTGGCTAAAGCGAAGAAAAAAGGCGGAAAAAGGCATATTATACAGCTTTTTTTCGCCTGCATTACAAATAGCTTTGTTACGGGCTTTGTAGGCGGTAAAATATTTAGAGGCAAGCTTAAATACATTTGCCACCCCGGGCTGAACTGCTACTCCTGCCCGGGGGCGCTTTTAAGCTGCCCCATAGGTTCTTTGCAGGCGGTGCTTGGCAGCCGCTCATTTTTGTTTTCAACATATGTTTTCGGCATGATACTATTATTCGGAGCGTTACTCGGGCGCATGGTATGCGGCTTTCTTTGCCCCTTTGGATTTGTGCAGGAACTGCTGTATAAGATACCCTTTAAGAAAAAGATAAAGACATTCAAGGGGGACAAACCCCTTCGCCGTCTTAAATATATAGTGCTTGTGGTTTTGGTTATTGCGCTGCCTATGCTGCTTAAAACATCAGGCGATTCAAGCCCGGTGTACTGCAAATACCTATGCCCCGCCGGCACGCTTGAGGCAGGCATACCCCATGTAACCTATGATAAGCTGGCTAAACCCCCGGCTTTAGTAAACGCCCTGCCAGAAGGCTCTCTACCTGCTGTAAACTTAATAAAAGGCGGGGTAGAGCTTTCGCAGCCCAAACTTAAAACAGGGTGGCTTTTTTTATGGAAATTATCTATACTCATAGTAATAGTGCTGCTTTCAATATTTATTTATCGACCTTTTTGTAAATATCTCTGTCCATTGGGCGCTATATACGGTATAATGAACCCGGTAGCTCTATACAGGCTTAATTTCAATAAAGATAAATGTATCTCTTGCGGAATATGTGCAAAACGCTGTAATATGGGGATAGACCCCACTAAAAACGCAAACAGCGCAGAATGCGTGCGTTGTAAGGACTGTGTGAATGCCTGCCCAACAGGGGCGCTAAGCACATCGTTTTCTTTAGACAGCTTGGTTTGTAAAAGCGCAGAAAGGAAAGGTATATGAAAAAGTTATTGTCGGTAATGCTAATAATATGTATGCTGCTGCCCACAGCATACGCAGCAGAGGAAGTAGAGCCCCTTACAAGCGAGGAGCTAAACGCCTTTACTCAAGGTCTTATTGAGCGGGCTATAGCAGATGAACTTACGGTTGAAAAAGAGGGAGAAGGTTACTTCCTGCACGGCAGAGGCTATATGCTAGAACTTCAGAGCGAGGATCTCTCCCCCGACAGCCTTGTTAAATCCGCGCTTATAGATATAGAATCTATAGACGTATCGGGGCTTACCGCGCCAAGGGTTACTGTAGTAACGCAGGCAGCGGGCGCGGTACTTGCAAGCTATCCGACTGACAACCCCTCTCTTAAGGGTACGGATAGGGAAGCTGTGCTGTACCTGCGCGGCGATTTGCCCAATGATGTACATGTGGGCAAGCTCACCCGCTCGGGGCAGATGATAACCCTTATAGAATACTCCGTATATTCTATGAATGGCGACAGTGTGGGCGAGATAGGCTTGCAGTACACCATAAACAACGGTTATGTAAGCGCAATACGCTATTATACAGCTGAAAATATTTCAGTTGCAGAAGCTGAAATGCGCTTGGAAAGTTTGTCCGCATTACAGGAGGAAAACAGCTATTTCGCATACGACACCGTATCCCCCCAGCCCCTTGAAAGGGAGGACCTTAGCATACAAGGTCTTGACTTTATCGACTTAAGCCCTGAAATTGCAGAAAGAATGCTTGGAAAGAGCCTATCAAAGGAAAGGCTTAGCGACTCTGACGGTAATTTCATAGAAACTATGGACTGGGAAAACCTTAAAATAGTATTCATATACGATAATTCAGGCAAATTTCTATACACCAAAAGCATAGTAGCCATAGGCGATGTGGAAGGTCCGCGCGGTATAAGGCTTGGCGAAAATATGGTTAGCGTGCTTTCAAGGTTCCCGGGTCAAACCGAAAGCCTAAGCGGCGAACACACACTTCTTTACGGCACAGAGGGCGAAAATAGCGTCTATGCCGTACTTAAGCAGGATAAGAGCGAGCAGGCGCTATATATTAACTTGCCTATGGACGATTACAACATACTTTTCACCTGCCGCTTTGTAGATGAAATAGTTGCGGAATTTTCACTAAGCCGCTAATAGCATTATGAAGATAGACCTGAGTTGCCCGGCGGAACTTTGGAATTTCAGCCTTCCTACCGCCTCCGACCCTCTTGTATCGCTTGAGCTGTTCAATTTAAGCGACTATGAGCTTACAGGCCTACTCGCTTCATTTGTGTGCTTTGATTCTTCCGGCAAAACGCTTTCAAAACAGGTGGAACGCATTTCCCGCCTGCATGTACCTGCAAGAACTACTTTTAACATTCAAATATTTATAGAAGATGCCGAAAAAGCCTCCGGCATTGACTTTAGCATTGAAAGGGTATGGTATTTAACAGGAGATTCTTGGCGCAAAAAGAGCTCCGAAATGGTAAGCTATACCCCAAACAAATTAGATGATGATAGACTTCTTGGCGCGCTTAAAGAAGCTGCCGGGAAAGATGCCCTTGGCTTCCCAAGCGACCAAGGCACTGTTTGGCTTTGCGTATGCGGAAGGGTCAACCCCGCGCGCAATTCCGCCTGTATACGTTGCCTTCGTGATAAACACGACAGCTTTATTAATTATAACCAAGCCGCAATAGAAAGCGCGCTCATGGAAAAAGAGGCGGCTGAGCTTCTTGAGCTTCAGAAAAAACAAGAAGAACAGGAAAAAATACGCCTTCAAAAAGAGGCGCTGCTTAAAAAGGCTAAAAGGCGTAAAAAGCTTATAAAAGTATCTTTAGTGTCTATTGTGCTGGCAGCTGCAATATTTTATGGTCTATATTTCCACGGAATACCCGCATATAAATATATGCTAGCCAACGGGCAATTAGAGCTTGGCAACTATGAAGAAGCTAAGACGGAATTCTTAGCACTTGATGTATATAGAGATAGTCAGGCAAGAGCGCTTGAGTGCGACTATCTGCGCGCAAAAAGCTATATATCTTCCAAAAATCTAACTTCAGTTAGACGCGCTCAGGAAGTGCTAAGCGAAATAATAGATTTTAAAGACAGCGATGAGCTTTTACTTTCCGCAAAATATTTAGAGGGAGAGCTTCTTCGCAGCAAGGGGGATTTTACTTCTTCCATAGATGTATTTGAAAAGCTTGGGGGTTATTCGGATTCCAAAGACCAAGTGCTTGAAAGCAAATACCTATACGCTAAAAGCCTTATGGACGAGCTTAATTACTCTACGGCACGCGAAATACTGCTTACACTAAAGGGATATAAAAACGCCAATACCCTCGCGCTGGACTGCCTTTTACTGCCCGCGCAAAGCGCAATGCAGGATAAAGATTTCGCTAAGGCGATAGAAATATACGAACAAATACCCGACAACAACGAAGCTGCGCTTAAGCTGCCCGAAGCTTATTACGGGCTTGCCTCCCAGCTGCTTAAAGATGGTAACTATGACAAGGCGGGAGAGCTATTCCTAAATGCAGGGGACTATAGGGACGCATGGCGGCAGGCAACCGAGTGCCTGTACCTGCCCGCACTTGAGCGCATGGAGGCTGGTCGCTTCAGCGAAGCTAAGGCAATGTTTGACCAGATACCAAGCTATAAGGATTCTGCTGCATTAAGCGATGATTGCGCGTTTGAACTTGGCAAAATCGCCATGCAAGACAAGGATTATGACAAGGCAATAGAATATTTCTTGCAGGCGGAAACAAACACATTAAGCGAACAGGCGCTAAAGGAAGCCTACTACCAAGGCGGGCTGTATTACAGGGAGCAGGGGGATAATAAAAAGGCGGGAGATTATTTCCTCGCCGCAGGTAATTATTTAGATTCATACGATCTTGCAAGGGAATTACTCTACGCCAAGGGTGAGGAATACTTTACAGGCGGCAATTACGATGAAGCTGTGGATATATTCCTTAAACTGGGCGATTATAAGGACTCCGAAGATAAAATGTGCCAAGTTCTATACGAAAGGGCATATAATGCGCTTTCAAATAAGGAGTATCAATCCGCCATTGAACAGTTTACAGCCCTTGGAGATTATGAAACCTCTCAGGAGATGGCGCAGCTTAGCAAATATAGGTACGCAAAATCCCTTATGGACGAGGGGGATTATGCCGGCGCTGCCGAAATACTAAGCGGAATACCCGATTTTCAGGATTCAAAAGACCTATACAGTGAATGTCTGTACAATCAAGCGACAGAACTTCTTGGAAATGGGGATACCGCCAAAGCTTCGGCATTACTTATGCAAATACAGGGCTATAAGGACGCAGGGGATTTATTTAGGCTTGTAACATATGATGCCGCAACAGAGCTTAAACAAAAAGGAGAGCTTAACGCCGCCGGCGCGCTTTTCACATCGCTTGGCGATTATTTAGACGCTAAGGAGCTAGCCCTTAAATGCTATGATACCGGTTATGTTGGGCTTATGGACCAGGCAAATGAACAGTACAAAGCTAAAAACTACTTAGGCGCAGTTGAAACCCTTGAAAAGATAGATAAAAACAACCCCGCATACAAGGCTGAAGAATATAGTGCGCTTTATAACAAGGCTGTATACGAGCTTGCGGAAGAGCTGTTTAACGACAATAAACCCTATGAAGCCCTCCCCTACTACCTTAAAATTAAAGACTATAAAGATGTTTCCACCAAGAAGCTTGATAGATACGCCTATAAGGTGCTTGGCAAATGGGAGAGCAGCAAGGGGCTTATAATGGCTTTTAACGATGACGGCACATGCGAAATAGGCGATAAAAAGCTTTATTTTACAGCCAGCCTATACCGCCTATCAACGGGCGATACTCAGGATAATATACGCTACACGCATAACATTACCTACCTTACTTCAAACGCTATGACGCTAAGGGAAGAAGCCACCAAAAAGATATATAAGCTTACACGGGTAGACTAGGTGCAAAAAATAATATCCATATATAAGGACAGCGCATTTAACGAGAGAGAGGACTATATCCCCTCCCTAAACGGAATGCGCTTTTTAATGGTGTTTTTAGTAGCCTGTTTCCATATATGGCAGCAGAGCTGGCTTAGCCCCTCCATTACCATTGGCGGTAAAACGCATAGCCTTGATTACCTATTTAGAACGGGCTATATGTGGGTAGACGGTATGCTGCTGCTAAGTGCATTTTTGCTTTACATACCCTATGCAGTAGCCAAGGAAAAGGGCGCGCCTTCGCAATCTTGGAAAGTTTTTTATAAAAAAAGACTAGTTAGAATAGTTCCAAGCTATTATTTGTGTATATTCTTTTTGCTGTTTTTTTATGCGCTGCCAAATAATTTGTATGCTTCAGGCAGCGACTGTATAAAGGATTTACTGGCGCATATAAGTTTTACGCATACTCTATTCCCCTTCAGTTATTATAGTACGCCGCTTAACGGCGCGCTTTGGACAATAGGCGTGCAGATGCAGTTTTATTTCCTATTTCCGCTTTTAGCACGTGGTTTCCGCAAGCAGCCTCTTCTTACATATACTCTTATGACTGCTACCGCTTTTGTTTTTAGGGCATACGCTAAAGCGCTGCCCGACTGCGCTATGTTTTTTAACCAAATGCCAGCATTTTTAGATGTATTTGCAAACGGTTTCCTTGCTGCAAGCATATATGTTTCGTTTAAGAGAAGCCTAAAAGAAAATGTATACAGCAGGATATTTTTTAGCCTTTGCCTTGCAGTATGCGCAATAGCAATAACCACACTGCTTAAGGCTCAGGCAGGCGAAATGAGCGTTTCCGCAATAAGACAGGGACAGATGAACAGACGCTACCAGTTTTCGCTTCTTATATCTGTAGTAATAATAGGTCTTCCCCAGTCGCTAGGCGGAATAAGGCTTATATTTTCAAACAAGGGAGCGAAATTCCTCGCTGGTATATCCTACCAATTTTACATATACCACCAGCTTATAGCGGTATGGCTTAAAAAAAGCGGCATACCCCCAAGCGCTTATGAAAACCCCAATATACAGGGGGACTATCTCTGGCAGATAAAATATATTATAATATGCCTGTTTGCGGCTTTTGCGGTATCCGCAGTTATAACATATTTGTTTGAAAAACCGCTATCTAAAAAACTGCTCAAGAAATAGGAGGCATTATGCACGAAATTAAACTCAACCTAAACGGACAGGCGGAGGATTGTATACTTTCCCTATATTTAATATCAAATAGCTATGAGGTTGCGCCTAGCCGCAAAAGACCTGTTGTTATAATATGCCCGGGCGGCGGTTTTAATTTCCTATCTTTTAGGGAGGCGGAGCCCGTTGCAATAAAAATGCTTTCATACGGCTACCATGCGGCAGTTCTTTATTATTCAACAGAGCCTGCTAAATTCCCCACACAACTGCTTCAAGCTATGGCTGCGGTAAATGAGCTGCGCTCAAACGCCGATGAATACAATATAGACCCTGATAGAATATGCATTATGGGTTTTTCAGCCGGCGGGCATGTGGCGGCATCGCTTGGGGTGTTCTGGAACAAGCCTTATTATTCGGGGCTGCTCGGTATAGACCCTGAAGCTATAATGCCGAATGCTCTGTGCCTAGGCTACCCTGTTATTACTTCGGGAGATTACGCACACGAAGGCTCAATAGAAAATTTAGAGGGCGAAAATAACCGCCTAAGCCTTTCGCTAGAAAAACAGGTGTCGGACGAAACTCCCCCCTGCTTTATATTCCACACACTGTATGATGATATAGTGCCTATTGAAAACAGCATTCTATTCGCCAAAGCACTTAAAATACACGGCGTACCCTTTGAGCTGCATGTGTTTGAAGAAGGTCCTCACGGCATATCCTTAGGAAATACAGAAGTGTATGATTATAACTCCCCTAATTTGGGGCTTCCATTTGCCGCTTGGGCGGATTTATTTAACTCTTGGTTTTGCAGAAAGTAAGTGAGCTTGGGCTATACATACACACGCCCTTTTGCCTATCAAAATGTAATTACTGCGATTTTCCCTCATGGGAGAACAGCTTACAGAATAAGGAAGAATACATAAGCCTTCTTATAGATGAGATTAATAATAGGCAGGCTGAATTTGCGTGCAAAAAAGCGCAAAGTGTGTATTTTGGCGGAGGCACTCCTATTTTACTTGAGCTAGCTGATTTTGATAGAATTTTTTCAGTAATAGCAAACAACATTGACACAGGCGCGGAAATAAGCATAGAGGCTAATCCTACATTAAGCCTTACCACCGAATACCTAAGGGGGTTAAAGGCGCTTGGGATAAACAGGATATCTTTCGGGCTTCAAGCAAAACAGGATAATTTACTTAAACTCCTTGGCAGAAAGCATGATTTTAACAAGCTGCGTGATTCCGTACACGCAGCATATAACGCGGGCATAGAAAATATAAATGTAGATATTATGCTAGGCATACCCACGCAAAGTATAGATGATTTAACAGATACAATAGCATCATGCATTAAGCTTCCTATAAAGCATATATCATGCTATGGGTTAATAGTAGAAGAGGGTACTTTACTTAAGCAAAATATAGATAGCGGAGTATACTCCCTCCCCCCTCCCGAATATGAAAGGCGTATGTACTACACCGCGCGTGAAACGCTTATGGAAAACGGCTTTTATCATTATGAAGTAAGCAATTTCGCAAAAAAAGGCTTCGAATGTGCTCACAACCTTGGCACATGGAAGAGGAAGCCATATTTAGGTTTCGGCGTAGCCGCAGCAAGCCTTATAGACAGAAACACAAGAAGGCAAAACCCTGCTACGCTTAAAGGCTATCTAAAAGGCGAAAAACCCACATATGAAAAGCTGTCTTTAGAAGAAGAAATGTTTGAGTATATTATGCTTGGGCTAAGGCTGTTTGAGGGCATAAAAGATGAGGACTTTTTTAATTTATACAGAGTGCATATACTAGATGTATACGGAGATAAACTCAAGCCTTCTATAGAAAAAGGGCTTGTAAATATAACAAACGGGGATATAGTGTTAAGCCTTAAGGGCTTTGACATAATGAACACAGTGCTGCTTGACTTAATATAATAATTTTTTTACAATATTCTCAAAATGATGCAAGAATTTACAGCCTTGTTGCGTTATATATTTAGAAAGACAAGGAGGAAAGCCATGATTAAACGGAGAGTATTTGCAGCTGTAGTCTGCATTTTAATTATTATATCTATTCCAGCACTGGGCGAAAGCCTTTTTGCTATTGTAACAGGCACTTCTTCGCTGAATATACGCGCAGGAATGGGTACAGGCTACGCCTGGCTTGGCAGTGTAAAAAGAGGGCAGTGGGTAGATGTACTCAGTAGGCATGGAAACTGGTACTACTGCACGGATATAAATCAGAAAATATCAGGATATATGAGCGCAAAATACCTAACAGCCGCAAGCAGCGGTTCCTCCGCCGGAAGCAGCTTTGTAGTAAATAACCCTATTTCAACACAGTTCCTTAATTTAAGGGAATATCCTTCATATCAATCAAGGGTGCTTGCTATATTTTATAACGGCGCAACAGGCACCGTACTTAGCGAAAACAATGGCTGGTGCGAAGTTAGCATAAGCGGCATGAGGGGATATTTCAGGAAAGAATATCTGTCCGTATCATACCAAGAAGCGCCTAGCCTTATTGAAAACACAAGAGTATATTCAAAAAACGGCGGGGCGGTAAATTTAAGAAGCGGTCCCGGATACGGTTACAGCGTAATATCTAGCTATGCACCGGGTACCAATGTAGGCGTATACTTAAAAAGCAATTCAAGCAATTTTTGGTATGTAGGTATAGGCGCTACCCGCGGCTTTATGGATAAAAACTTCCTAGGTTCATCAGGGCAGAGCCCCCAGCCAGGTGGTTCAGGCATGAATGCCGTGGTTACAAATACAGGCAAGTGGCTCAACCTAAGGGATAGACCTAGTTTAAACGCAAAGGTGATTGGGCATTATGGCGGCGGCACACAGGTTAGGATAATAAGCCAAGGGGCGGACTGGAGCCGTGTAACCGTACTTTCAAACGGCGCAAGCGGATATATGATGAGTAGGTTCCTAACCGTTTACGGCGTGCCCGGGCAGGCTGTAAAAAGGGTGGAGCACCCAAAAAGAACCTTTGTGTATCTAAGAAGCAGCGCAAGCCAAGCTGGCGGCAATGTAATAATGCGCGTGCCCCACGGCGAAACCGTAAGCGTGCTTGCTCCCTTAGGCTCATGGACAAAGGTGCGCTATGGCAGCAACGTAGGCTATATGATGAGCTGGTTTTTAAAATAGGTCTACAATAAATTTGGAGGATATAGATGCCTGAAGGCAAACGCAAAATATTCAAAAAACGCACTAAGAGCGGTCCGTTCGCCCTTGGCGTAATTATAGTATGCTTCCGTATGCTCCTAGTTATGCTGCTTATTATATCGCTATCGGGCGTTGGGGCGCTGGTCGGCATAGCCAAAGCCTATGTGGATACTGCTCCAGTACTTAACCTTGCCAAGATAGACGAGCAGGCGGAAACATCTTTTTTTTATGATAGGGACGGCAACTATATAACCGACTTTAAAGGTATAGAAAACCGAATAATGGTAAGCATAAACTCTATGCCGCGCACGCTTCGAAACGCATTTATAGCTGTTGAAGACGCAAGGTTTTACAGCCATAACGGCATAGATATTAAGCGCATTGCAGGCGCATTTTTACAGAACTTTTTAACGGGAAGCCGTCAGGGCGGTTCCACAATAACCCAGCAGCTTATAAAGAATACTCTGCTTTCAAACGAGCTTAGCTATAAGCGTAAAATACAGGAAGCCTACCTTGCTATACAGCTTGAGCAGAAATACACAAAGGACGAGATACTGGAAAGCTACCTGAACACCATATACCTTGGCGAAAACTACTACGGGGTAAAGGTTGCAGCAACGGGTTATTTTGGCAAAGAGTTAAACGAACTTACGCTTAGGGAATGCGCTATGCTTGCCGGCATGACTACAAACCCCTATTACTACAACTGCCGCCGCAACTATTACACACGTAAATCCGACAGCATAGACCATGTAGCAATTACAGATAACCGTACAGACTATGTGCTAAAGCAGATGTACGAAAAACAGTTTATCACCCATAATGAATATATTGAAGCGCTTAATAAAAGCAGCGCTAATGTGCTTGAACATTCCCCCGAAAGCAAGGATTTATACCCATACCCCCACTACGTGGAATATGCGGTTCAAGATGTAATACAGACATTCCTTAGAATGCGGGGGCTTGAAAATACCAAAGCTAACAGAAGCCTTATGGAAAAGGAGCTTAGAAGCGGCGGCTACAAAGTATATTTAGCGCTGGATACAGAAATACAAAAGACAGTTGAGGATACCCTTTATAACTATAAGGATTATCCAAGACTAAGAGACCCGCAGGATAATATATACCGCGCCCATAATAAAGACGGCACGTTTGAAGAAATAATACAGCCGCAGGCTGCGGCAACGGTTATAGACTACCGCACGGGAGAGATTAAGGCTATTGTAGGCTCAAGAACACCGCCAAAAGTTAAGCTTACACTTAACAGAGCAGTAAATATGAACATGCCCGTAGGCTCCGCTATAAAGCCGCTTTCAGTGTACGCCCCCGCATTTGAAATGGGAGCAGGCGCCGGCTCAATAGTTTACAATATGCCGCTGCCAATATCCGGCTGGACAGGCGCAAGCAGCAAAGATAGCTGGCCGCGCAACTACGGCGGCAGCGGCTATACAGGCCCCGAAACCCTGCGTACTGCGCTTGTTAAGAGCAACAACACTTCCACCGCTCAGGCGCTCATGCAATATGTAGGGGTGGATAGGTCGGCGGACTTCCTGCTTCGCCTTGGGGTAGATGAAAAGCATATAAATAAAACTCCCTTTGGCGTAGCGCTTGGCTCAAGCGGGCTTACACCGCTGGAAATGAGCGTAGCCTTCGGCGTGCTTGGAAACGGCGGAATATACCAGCGCCCTATATCTTTTATAGGTATACTTGATAGGAATGACAATGTGCTTTACGATGCCCATGCCGACCAGGAAAGACGACAGGTATTCAGCCCGCAGACAGCATATATAACCATAGATATATTAAAGCAGGTGGTTTCAAAGGGTACAGGCAGATCCGCCCGCATAAAAGGGCAGACTGTAGCCGGCAAAACGGGCACCAACAGCGAGCAAAAAGGCGTATGCTTTACAGGGCTTACTGGCTGGTACGCAGGCTCCGTATGGATAGGGCACGATAACTACAAGGCGCTGTCATCTAAAACCACGGGCGGCAACAGCGCGGGTAAAATATGGCAAAACATAATGCAGAAGATACACACCCAAAAATCTCTGGATAATAGGGATATACTTGAAGGCAGTGCGGAAAACTACGGGCTTGTAAAGGTTACAACATGCGCGGTATCGGGTCAGCTTGCAACTGAAGCCTGCCAGAATGATGCACTTGGCTACGGCACTGTTACAGACTGGGTAAGCCGCGCAAATGTGCCTACAACCTATTGCCAAATGCACCATAAGGCAACGCTTTGCAGCGCTTCAAACATGATCGCGGGAGAGTTCTGCCCACCTGAAAACCTCACGCAAAAATCTATAATAATACTGCCTAATGGACACCCATTGCAGCAATTTATAGGCACTCAGCATGAACAAACATTGGTAGACTACCTAGGTACATATTCAACACTTGTGTTTTCGGGGGATTCAGCGCGGGATACCGCAATGTTAAGCGCGCATACCTGCCCCATACATGCTACCGCACAGGATACAGGCGAAATATACGACCCTACGCTTAATATGCTAAGAAACGATGCTGAAATACTTCTAACACAGGCAAGCACCTTGCTTGCTACCCTGCCGCCTGAAAGCGAGCAAGCGGCAGCGCTACTTAGCTCAATAAATAGCCTCGCCAGCCTGCTTGCATCTAACGCATCAAGCGAGCAGCTTGCACAGGGCATGGGAATGGTAACGCAGGCAATGGCAAACGCAAATTAAGCTTGACACACATTAGGCAGCGTGGTATATTTATTACGAAGTTATTAAATGAGATAGAAAAGGAGGACAATATGAGTAAACAGTCCTTGAGGAGTTTTAGCATTCTGCTTGTTATTACGCTCCTTATATCGATTATCCCTACTATATTTGCAACTGAAAAAACAGATAAAAAAGCCGAAGAAAAGAAGGAGGAAACCGCCTTCGTGTCCGCAAAGCTTGTAAGCGATGCGACAATGCTAAATGAACCCCGTGCTGACGCGGCATTTGTAGCAGGCCTTATGGCGGATACCGATGTTAAAGTGCTGCAAATGGGTCTTAGCTGGTGCAAGATAGACGCGGGTCTTGCTCAGGGCTATGTGGCAAGCCGTTTCCTACGCTTTTCAGATGTACCGGAGCAGGAGAGTTTCGCCATAGTAAATGCTAAAAACGGCAGACTTACTCTAAGGGAAAAACCCAATACAAAGTCAAAGGCACTCGCAAAACTTAAAAACGGTACTGTTACAGCTGTACTCAAGGCCTCCGATAAAAACTTTACGCTTGTAGCTGTGGACGGCAAGGAAGGCTACCTGCTTTCAAACCATTTAGAGCTTACAGGTCCAAGAGAATCGCTTGGCACAGGCAAAATAATTCACCCCGACCACCCGGGCAAAGTACGCAAGATACGAATGCGCTGGGATGATAAAACAGGCAGCAATGTAATAGACGAATATAAAACAGAAACACCTGTTATTATACTTTCAAAAGGCGAAACATGGTACGAAATTGAAGTACTAGGCAAGCGCGGCTACATGATGAAGAAATTTATAGAAGAAGCCGCTGCCCCCGCACCTGCGCCTGCACCCGCACAGCCTGCAGTTCCCGCAGGGGTTCAGCAACCTGTACAGCCCCAGCAGCCAGGCGCAGTACCCACATTGGTGCCTACCATACCACAGCCCGACACCCCATTCGTGCCATCACCCACTGCAAGCCCCGAACCAGGTGAATATGTTGAAGAAGGTGAGGTACTTGAAGGTGTGCCTGATGATGAGTAATAAAAACAACAAGTAATAATTTTGTTTTAATAAGCTTTATATATGTTGGATTATAAAATGTGCGAGCCGCATTATGCGACTCGTATGCTTTTAGTAGCACAATGTTTCCTTAGCTAGTTGATTTGTAGTATACAACTTGAATGTGTTTTACTAAATTCACACACATAAACGGATAATGTGTGTGTGAATTTATTTGCGGTTAAATAGCTATACATAAGCTCCTCACACCAATTGTAAAATATTCTCTGCACACCAAAAATATATTGACATAGACTGCCATTTTAACTAACATTAACTCATAAGGAGGCAAGCTTTAACTACGTTATTGTATATATGCTTATGTTTTATGCTTTAAGTTTGCGCCCTAAACTCGCAATAATGCGGAAAGGAATTTGTATGAAAACTAAGAAATTATTGTTTAAAAGGCTTCTGCCGCTAATAACAGTGTTTGTGCTTTTGATTCCCGGCATATATGCACAAAACACTGAAAACATGCCCTTTCAGCTATCATCATTACCGGGCTTTACCCCTCTTGAAATATTCTATCAAGGCGGACTGTATACTCCTGTATATCTGCCCGGAGTTGACGGCATAGTATACGCATTTACCGGAGAAGGCGGCATTACCCAATTCAGGGTATATGGCGCAGTTGCAGGTAAAACAGGCTTTTACCCCCTAAATGTTATAGCGGGTGAAGACTATCAGGACGGTATGTCGCTAAGTCTTTCCCTTTCTTCTGACACCCCTGTAATAAAAGACGAAAACCTAGCTATAAAGGCTGTAATACCTAAGGACAATATAATAATACCGCAGGGCTTTACCAAGGCAAACACACACGGGCTTATGTACTTTGAAAACCTGTTCGGCAATAAGGAGTACAGGGCATACGCCTCTTACGATGGCGGCAAAACTTTCCTATACCTGCCAACTGAAAACAGCAGACCAAAACTCGGCGCGCTTGGTAGATTGCCTGATGACATGCTATCCCGCGCCAAAATATACGGGGAGAAAAACTACAAGCTGCCCGCAAACCTTGCAAGCGGTTTTGGCGAACTAGTAAATATAAAAACCACTGACGGGATTGATATAACCATACCCACCATATACCCCTTTATTGAAAGGGCTGCGCTTGTACAGCCCATGCCTACAATAGCCCCTTATTACCCGCCGGGCTACACATATGTAGTACCGGGCAAAACGGTAGCCGAGCGTAACCATGAGCTAAATAGCAAAAATGACATTATAAACATACAAAACAGACTGAATGCTCTTGGCTACAACTGCGGAAAGGCGGACGGCATAGTGGGCGATAGGACAATAGCCGCTATAAGGGCATTCCAGAGGGATAATAAGCTATCCCAAGATGGCATTGCAGGCCCTAAAACCAAGGCTAAGCTTTTCTCTAAGCCGGATGATACTCCTCCGCCTGTCAAACCTACAGATACCGTTAAACCCCAGCCCACAGATACCCCAACGCCCACAGACAATAGGCTTGGCTTGCCATACTACGCCAAGGCTAGAACCACGGGCGGTAAGCTTAACATATGGTTCTCCCCCGAAGTTATAGGCAGGGGCAAAAAAAACATAGCCTATTCCGTAAACAACGGCGATATAATTGGCATGGTGCAGGATTATATAGACGGCTACTCTGAACTTCTTGACGGCAACGGCTTTGTTAGAACTAGGTATCTTATAAAGATAGCAGATAATCCGCCTAAAAAATAGCTGCATAGAAGGGTATGCACCACAGACAGCAATTTTGCCGCGCGGCTTATATAACAACATATTAAACACATAACAAATAAATAACAAGGTATATAAAGGGGCTGTAGTTTCACTACAGCCCCAGTCTATTGAAAAAGCGGTTTTAGTTTAACTACTAAAATTGCTTCTTCTATGTAATTTTGTTTACTGTTCTTAACTGATTGACAGCGCCATACTCATGTAATATAATAATCTTGACTCTTTGTTTACATATGCTGATTATTTTTATTACGCAACAAAAAATATATGATTGGAGGAAAAGAAATGAAACAAAAATTTTCGTTGCTTATGGTTCTTTGTATTCTGACAGGAATATTTGGAACTATCATTGGTGAAACCACCGCAACAGAGGGGATTTATGTTCCTGGTAGCTATGAGGTTGAGGCGCAAGGCTTTGGCGGTGCAATCAAAACAGTTGTTACGTTTGACGAAAACAACATCAAATCTGTAGAAGTCTTAGAAAACATTGAAACGCCAGGTATCGGCAGTACAGCTATTGAAGAAATGCCTAAAGCTTTTGTTGAAGCAAATTCAGCTGAGGTGGATAGCATTTCCGGAGCAACGATCACCTCTTTAGCACTAAAGGAAGCAGTAAGCATAGCTATTAAACAGGCTAAAGGTGAAAGTGACGAAAGCATCATAATGACCGACGGTGTATATGAAGGTACAGGACCTGCATATCGCGGAAATGTAACCCTTGCTGTAACAGTAAAGGATAATGCGATTTCAGCCGTTGAAATTCTCGAAAGCACAGACACATACATGATAGGTGTCAAAGCCTACAAACAGTTGACAGAACAAATAATTACCCATCAATCCCTTGGTGTTGACAGCATTAGCGGAGCTACTGTATCCAGCAACGGATTTTTTGCAGCTATGAGCGATGCCTTGTCAAAAGCCGGCGCTGATATAACCGCTCTTAAAGCTGTTAGCATTGAAAAAAGAGCTCCGGAAACCACTTCCTTTGATTCTGATATCCTCGTTATTGGCGGTGGTATGGCTGGAATGACAGCAGCAATCCAAGCCGCTGATGATGGCGCAAGTGTAATTTTAATTGAAAAACTTGGTGTCTTTGGTGGCTCTACCACTCGCTCTGAAGGCTATGTGATGGGAGCAGGCACCGATTACCAAAAAGAACAAGGTGTAAACGATAGCGCAGATGCCTTTTATAAAGATATCATGAGTGTTTATGATATTGAACCCTTATTGAATGCTGACTTAATTAAAAAAGTTATCTATGATTCTGCAGATCTTATCACTTTCCTACAAGAAAATGATGTGAAGTTTGAAAAACTTGTAGCCGTTAGCACCTTTGAGCCTAGAGCTACACCTCGTAACCATTGTTCTGCTAATAAAGGTAGCGGTTTAACCAATGCTTTAGTGGCGAACCTAGAGAAAAAAGGTGTAAAAGTATTTATGAATACCGCTGCCACAGAGATAATTAATCAAGATGGCGTAGTTGTAGGTGCAAAAGCAACCAACCAATTTGGCGATGACATCACCTTCAACGCTAAGGCTACCATCCTCTGTGCAGGTAGTTACGGTGGCAATGTAGAAATGATGAAAAAACTCAACCCTAATATTGTTGCTGAATCAATAAAGGGCAGTGGCGATGGGGATGGTTTTACTTTAGCTGAAAACGCCGGTGCAAAAATGCTTCTTTTAGATTATCCTCAGCTTCAGTACTACTTATTCTGGGATGGAATACCAAAACTCCCCGTTTACCCTGCAAGCGCTATTGCCCCAGTTAAAAACATCTTGCTTACTGATGGTGTTGGAAAACGCGTTGCAAATGAGGCTGACTTCAACTTTGAATTTATCGCCAAAGTGTATTACAGCGGTCAACAGGAAGGTTACTGTATCGTAGGTAAGGATTTCTATGCTCAGTATCCTGAGGTATGTGAAGCAGGACTAGGTAAGACATTCCCATCACGCGGAGATGAGATTGCCCTCAAAGCTGATACCGTTGAAGAACTTGCCAAGTGGGCAAATCTCGATCCTGCTATTCTAACTGAAACCGTCAATCGCTATAATGAACTGTGCGATTTGGGCAAAGATCTGGACTTTAATAAAGATGCTCAAGATATGCAACGAATTGATCCACCCTACTACATAATGAAACTTCCTGCAGTAGTAACTGATGGTTATTCCGGAGCTGTCATTAATGAAAACGCTCAAATAATAGGTGTTGATGACAAACCAATTCCCGGCTTTTATGCTGCAGGCTGTTGTGCTGTACCGGAGATGTCTTGCGTAAACTACTATGGTTGCGGCACATCATTGATGACCTGTGGAGTTTATGGACGTGCAGCAGCACAGCACGCTGTCACTTACTGCCTAACAAAATAAAATCCATCTAATTCTTAAGTCAAACTTATAGCAAAACACTACGTAAAACTGCCGTGAACAGTATGTCACGGCAGTTATGCTATAGATTAATCGGCTTTAGTAATTAAGCAAGCGCCGATTTGTCTACAATTAGAGGGCTGTAGTTTCGCTACAGCCCCCATTCATTTTATACAAGCATAATTCAAGCTTCGTACACTACTTCTCCATTTATCACAGTGCATTTAACTTTGCAATCAAGGTCTTTAACGGGGTTTTTGGTCCATATTACAAGGTCTGCGTCCTTGCCGGGTTCTATGCTGCCCACCCTATCCGCAATACCTGTTATTTCGGCGGGGTTTATGGTTATGGCTTTAAGCGCCTCATACTCATCCATACCGGCTTTTACAGCCAAGCCGGCACATACAGGGAGCAGCTGTGCAGGTATTACAGAGTGGTCTGTAATTATACCTACCTTTATACCCGCGCGGCTTAATACGCCCGGGGTTGTAAAATCGCGGTTCCTAAGTTCATATTTAGATGCGCTTGTCATATTAGGCCCAACAAGCGCGGGATAGCCTTCCTTTGCCAGTATATCCGCAATAAGGTGTCCTTCCGTGCAGTGGTCAAGAGTCATATTAAGGTCAAACTCTTTAGCCAAACGTATGGCGGTAAATATATCGTCCGTCCTATGAGCGTGCGCTTTAAGCGGTATCTGCTTTTTTATAACAGGTATCATTGCTTCAAGCTTCATATCGTATGCGGGTCTTTTTTCAGGGTCTTCCTTCTCTTTTTTTGAAAGATATTCCTGCGTCTTATACAGCAGCTCACGCAGCCTTGCCATGTTGCCCATGCGCGTTACAAAACCCTTTTCTTGATATACACGCTTTATGTTTTCGCCAAAGGCTATCTTCATAGCGCAAGGGTCCTTAACTATCATATCATCTACGCGCCTGCCATATGTTTTCATGGCGACAAATGTACCGCCTACGGAGTTTGCGGAGCCGGGACCGGTAACTACGGTTGTTGTTCCCCCTTCGTATGCCTGCTTTAAGCCTGCATCGTAAGGGTATATACCGTCTATAGCCCTAAGATGGGGCACCACAGGGTCGCTAAGCTCGTTATAATCTCTTCCCTCAAAGCCTATACCCTCTTCCCCTATGCCTATATGGCTATGCCCATCAACAAGCCCGGGGGTTAGCATAAGCCCACCTGCGTCTATGGTTTTTACGCCTTCGGGTATCGCAAGCTCTTTGCCTACTGCAGAAAACTTGCCGTTTTCAATAAGAACGGAGCCGCCTTTAATCACATCGCCCGCCATAGTATATATGGCGGCGTTTTTAATTGCTAACATAAATACCTCCTTTAATTTTCTATGAATATTAGCACTTTGTACATGTTAAGGCAAATTTTTTTGCATAGTTTGCTAAAATATGTTATCATATCTCGGCAAATGCAGGCTTGTCCTGCATTAGAGCGGTTATACGCAAATTAAATGAGGTGAAATTATTATGTCCAAAAAAGAAAATTTGAGCATTGCCATAGAGGAAAGACCCCCTCTTAGCAAGGGTGGAAGAAAACAGCTAAGGCGAGATGGCTATCTGCCCGCCAGCATATCCTCAAAGGGTGAGGATTCCATCAGCATTACCATAAAGCGGGATACCCTCCTGCGCGCCATAGAGAAGTTCGGCCGCATGTCTGTTTTCAACCTTAAATTAGGCAAAAAAACATATAACTGCATGGTAAAGGAAATACAGCACGCCCCCCTAACACAGGAGTGCCTGCATGTAACATTCCAGCATATAGATCTTACTGAAGAAACCACAGCTGATGTCGTAATACGCCCCATAGGCAGGGAAAGCGTACAGCGCCGCAGGCTCGATTTCCTTCAGATTAAAGACTACCTTAGCATTAAGGGTCTGCCTAATGATATACCCAACTCCATAGATGTTGACGTTACCGAAATGGAAGCCGGCGATGTGCTTAACGTAGGCGACCTTGTACTGCCCGAAGGCATTACCACAGACGAAGACCCGGACGGCGTTGTATTTACTGTAAGCCATGAAAGGGTCGCGGAAACCGATGAAGCCGCTGAAGAAGCCGCCGAAGGCGAAGAAGCTGTAGAAGCTGCTGATACTGAAGAAGCTGCGGAATAATATACAAGCCGGTAAGGTTTTATTGCTTTGTGTGGGGAATTTAACGCAACACCCCGCAAATGATTATTAAAGCGAGTAAATAAAGCTCACGGCAATAACAGTATACCGGTAGAATTTATATTATTATTCAACCTATAAGCCATGTGATTAATACAATCACAGGCATTTGTGAAACTATGCAACACAATAAAACATAGAAACAGAAATGGTATAGGAATACGCACCTATACCATTTTTTGTGACTGTTGCTATGGCAGATTAAGCGGTGTTATACTAATCTCAGTTTAAATTAGCGCATAGATTGCAGCAATTTTTTTGATTTGGCAAAGCTTTGCGAAGGAAACATAGCGGCGCTATATTGACTGAGCAAAAAAAAGATAAATCGGAAAAGGTGCGCAATATAAAGCTAATTTAGGCTGAGATTAGTATTAATTGCCTGTTTCTTTCCTCCCTCAACAAGCTTACCAACCTGAGGTATGTATTTATTTACAAGCTTTTCAAGCTGCGCTTTGTTATCCACATTAAAATAGGAGTATATCTTTTTAAGCCTGTAATTTACCGTACCTACGGACATAAAAAGCGCTTCGGCTATTGATGCTATACTTGAACCTTTGCCTACCTCGGATAGCATTTTAAGGTCTATATCTTCGCAGTTCCTAAGCCCCATTTCTATATCAAGTAGGTATTGCCCGAAAGACTTGTCTTCATCGGATTTGTTTTCATCAATTACGCTAAGCTTATTGTTTTTATTCTCGGGACGGTAGGGAAAGTTGGCTGTGCTTTCTCTAACCAGTATTTCACATGGCAGGGTAATCTGCACCCTGTCAATATCCGCATTTTTGCATAGCACATTGTAAATATCCACAGCAAGCAAGCCCAGTTTATAGAAATCCAGAGTAGATGTAGATAGCGAAGGCTTTGATGCCCTGCTTATTTGAAAATCGCCCGAGCCTAAAACAAACAGGTCGTACGGTATTTTAACGCCCGCTATCCCCGCGCTTACTATAAGTTCTACACCTACTTTGTCGTTTACGCATATTGCGCCGTCATATTCACCAGAGAATTTTAAAAAACGCTCTATACATGAGGAACTGCCATCATCGTCCGAGAATATATCTCTTTCCTGAACGGATAGATTTAGCGCCTTCATTGCGCTTATGAAGGCTTGCTTGCGTATATTATCGTTTATGTCGTTATCCTCGCTGCCTATAAAGGCTATCCTTTTGCGCCCCGCGGATACTAGGTAATCTATTTGTCTGCTGATAAGGTCATATCTATCTATAGTTGGACCTGAAAAGGAGTTGTCAAAAAATTCTACCGTTGCGCCAACAAGTATGGGCTTTAGGTTGAGATGCTTTAGCGCTTCCGCCGCGCTCAGCGTCCAACGTATGGAAAGGCTTATTATAACGCCTGCAACATGCGCGTCATCTCGAGGTATGACTTTTGCATCGCTTATTATTTTAAGCCTTATGTTGTTTTTCCTCGCCGCTTCCCGAAGCCCGTCTATGCTGCTTAAATACAATGCCTGTTTAAGGCACATCGGCTCAACCAGTACATATAGTGTGCGCAAAAATATTCTCCTCCAAGTTCAACTACGTGCTTACGAGCTTATTTCCCGTTTAGCCAAGCAAAGCCTCAAGGTGCCTACCTATATGCTTTGAAAGTAATTCGGCATAGGCATCTGAATGGGTTTTTAATATATCAAAAAACTTATCCCTATATATGTATTTTCCCAATTCGTCCTTAGCCTGCAATATTTCTCCATAGGTTATGTGCAGCAGTTGACGTGCGTCGTTATTGCTGAAAAGCTTAGGCAGCCCATCATCGCTTAGTGTATCCAGTGCTGGTATATTATCTATATTGGTGGTTACAACATAGTATTTCCTAGCCCTTTCAAATGCGCTGAGCGCATAGGCGTGCAGCTCCCTATAGAATTTAGGCTCCTTTATAGCTACAAGTTTTACAGCCTCAAGCCAGTTTGTCCCGGCGGTTTTTACGTGGAATTTGTTGTCCGTATGCATTGCAACTATGGGGAATATGCTAAACTTATCCGAACCCGAGTGTACACTTAATTTATAGCCGAAATGCTTTGCGATAGCCTGATGTATAATAAGCTCCTTTTCAAATTCTGTTACATCCCCTATATAATCTATGCCTTTTTGGAACTCTCCTACAAACCTTGGAGCAAGCGATTCAAAAACTATACCCTTATTTACAAGATGGCTTGCTATTAGGTAATGATGCGCGGGCTTTGTAGAAGCTGCAGTTTCGTCTATGGAAATTTCAAAATCTACATCATTATTAATAATAAAGCTATTGTAAATCTTTTCTATATATTCTAAAGCTTCGCCATATATTATTGAGGCTTCTATTGTGTCTTCTTCGCTTATATATACGCTGTGCCCTTCAGTAAGCGGGATTTCCTTATCTATATACTGCTTAAACAGGTTATCCGCGCTTTTGTCTAACAGATCGCTTTTAATATGCTCGCTCAAATCCAGTGTGATTAGGCTATAACCACAATCAAGCGCATACTGTATTTCTTCAATAGTTTTAAGATGGTCGCCATCTGCACCGAAGCCGGATTTATACCCGTTTTTGTACACTGAAAATGTTGCCGTATCAAGTACATCTTCATAACTGCGGCTTGTTAAATTAAGCTCCCTTATGGACTGCTGGGCAAAAACAGGGAATACATCGGGGTATTTTTTTACCGCAGCTATATGCCCGTCGGTAGCCAGCCCCAACCTATCCCCCGTGCCTATGCTGATACCACGCTTAAGCCCCCGTGTTGGAGCGGTAAAGGGAAAAAGCTTTCTAAGTAATTTGGCATTGCTATGCGTTTTTTCTGCTAATATGGCATTTTCGCCTTTATATACGCACTTTTCACCCTCAAAACCTAGGCTTTCTCCTACAACTATAATATAGTCCTCTTTATCCTTTTTCGCCATCATAACACTGCTGGCGCCGTAATAGTTTACGGAATTATTATATATTTCAAATCCGCCGGCTTCAAAACATAGTTCTTTCATTTAATTACTCCTTTAAAAATTAAAATAAGAAACGGCATTGTTATGGCAAATATCCTCTACCATTTTGCCTAGTTTATCTATATTATTCGGGTATTCTCCTCTCTCTACCCAGCTGCCGATAATATTGCAGAGTATGCGCCTAAAATACTCATGCCTTGTATAGCTTAAGAAGCTTCTTGAATCCGTAAGCATACCGACAAAGTTGCCAAGCACAGACATATTCGCAAGCTCCGTTATCTGCGCTTCCATACCCTGCTTTGTGTCGTTAAACCACCACGCGCTCCCATGCTGCATCCAGCCGGGATGCTCACTTTTCTGAAAACAGCCTATTATGGTTTCAATTTGAGCGTTATCGCAAGGATTTAGGGAGTAGACTATTGTCTTAGGCAGTTTTCCGCCGGAGTTGATTTTGTTTAGCAAAGCTCCTAATTTCTTCCCATTATTGGCTGAACCCCAAATTGCATCGTATCCGGTATCGGGACCTAGAGAATCAAAAGCCTTTTGATTTACATTACGCACAGTACCGTAGTGTAGCTGCATAACTATATCCCTATCAAAATATAGACCCGCAAGAAAACATAGCATTTCTGTTTTGTACGTTTCTATTTCTTCAATTGTAAGAGGATTATCATTAAGCGCTTTTTGTAATATCTCTTCTATATTGGCTTCTTCTTTAAACACAACATAATTGAGCGCGTGGTCTGAAACACGGCAGCCCATATCCACAAAATAATCAAGCCTATCCGTTATGATTTCCTTGAGAGAAGCAAGATTATCCGCCTCTTTGCCTGACACCTTTTCCAGCTCTTTTAAGTATTGCTTAAAGCCGCCGCTTTCTATGTTGAGCAGCTTATCCGGGCGAAATGTAGGAAGTACTTTAAATTTAACTTGGCTGTCCTCTTTAATTTTCTTATGCCATATAAGGTCGTCCGTAGGGTCGTCCGTTGTACATATAACGCTTACGTTTGACTGCTTAATAATATTCCTTACGGATAGGGTCCTAAGTTTTTCGTTCGCTTTTTTCCATATAATGTCGCATGTTTCGGGGGACAGTGTTTCGTAGATATCAAAATAGCGCTGTAACTCAAGGTGAGTCCAGTGATACAGGGGGTTGCCTATAAGCTTTGGCACCGTTTCTGCCCACTTTTGGAATTTTTCAAATGGGCTTGCATCACCTGTTATATATTTTTCTTGAACGCCGTTATTCCTCATAACGCGCCATTTATAATGGTCTCCCCCTAGCCATATTTCAGCAATATCTTCAAAGGTTTTGTCTTCGTATATCTGCTTTGGGTCTATATGGCAATGGTAGTCAACTATAGGCTGTTTTGAGGCGTATTCATGAAAAAGTATCTTCGCAGTTTCGTTGGTAAGCAAAAAATCTTTACCCATAAATTCAGCACTCATTATTATCGCTCCTTATTGCTTAGTTTTTCAGATATTGCCTGCTCAACAGCCAGCGCTATATCTTCTTCCCTTAGGGAATATTCTTCAAACAGCATCTCGGGTTTGCCGGATTGCCCGAAGCAATCCTGTATACCTATTCTTTTAAAATATACATCAGCATTCATTTCTGAAAGAACTTCCGCTACTGCTGAACCCAGCCCGCCTATAACCGTATGTTCTTCAGCGGTTACAATAACACCTGTTGAAGCCGCTTTTTTTATAGCATCAACATCTAGCGGTTTTATTGTGTGCATATCAACTACCCCTACATTAAAACCCTTTTCTTTTAGCATATCCGCCGCTTTTATCGCCTTTGCTACCATAATACCACAGGCTATTATAGTGGCATCCTTACCTTCAAGAAGGACATTCGCCTTACCTATCTCAAATGGCGTTTGCTTATCCGTGATGATTTCAGTAGGAAGTCTGCCCGTTCTAATATAAACAGGACCTGCAATTTCAGCCGCAGCAAAAACCGCCTTTTCCATTTGATTGGCATCAGATGGCACGAGTACAGTCATATTAGGCAATGTTCTCATGAGCGCTATATCTTCAATGGCTTGGTGTGAACCGCCATCCTCACCACAGGAAGGTCCTGCGTGCGACAGCCCCAGTTTTACATTGGCATTCGTATAACAAACTGCATTTCTCACCTGCTCATATGCTTTACCAGCACCAAATATTGCAAATGTTGATGCAAATACGGTGTAACCACAATGAGCCAGACCCGCTGATGCTGCAATCATATTACTTTCCGCAATTCCAAAATTAAAAAACCGCTCCGGAAATTCATCTGCAAATATAGATGTCATAGTTGCATGGGATAAATCCGCATCACATACAATTACATTTTTATTAATTTCGCCCAGTTTTTTTAGCGCCTCACCATATGCTACTCTTGTTGATTTTTTCTCTATCATCTCTTTACCTCACTTACTGCTTCATAGTATTGTTCACTGTTCATAGGTTTGCCATGCCAACCTACTTGGTTTTCCATAAAGGAAACCCCTTTGCCTTTAACGGTAAGGCATTTAATAAATAGGGGCTTTTCCCCTTTTGGCTTAAGCAGCGCTTCTGTTATCTCATATACATTATGCCCATCAACTTCAAGGGTATCCCAGCCGAAAGCTTCAAACTTGGCGCGGATATCTTCAATGTTCATAACCTGCTCGTTGGTACCATCTATTTGCAAACCATTGTAGTCCATAAGTACAACCAGATTGTTGAGCTTGTAATGAGAAGCCGACATTGCCGCCTCCCAAACAACCCCCTCCTGCGCTTCGCCATCTCCAATTAATACATACACGTTGAAAGGCTCTTCAGCTCTCTTACCCGCAAGCGCAAAGCCTATTGCCATGCTCATGCCTTGCCCTAAAGAACCGGTAGACGCATCAACACCGGGACATTTGTTCATATCCGGGTGCCCTTGTAAAATGCTGTTAAGTTGCCGCAAGTTTGACAGTTCCTCAGCATCAAAAAAACCTTTATCAGCCAAAATTGCATACAATGTAGGACAGGCGTGCCCCTTGGATAGTATAAAGCGGTCGCGCTTTTCCCAGCTTGGGTTTTTAGGGTCGTAGCGTAAAACATTGTCGTATAGCGCCAATAGAATTTCAACGCATGATAGCGAGCCCCCGGGATGTCCAGATTGGCATTTATACAACATGTCTAAAACATCCAATCTGATTTTTATTGCTTTTTCTTGAGAGTTCAATATAGTTTCCTCCAAAATAATAATATCTAACCTTTAACCGCACCAGCGGTTAAACCGGAAACTAACCGCTTTTGCGCAAAAAAGAACATAATACATACGGGGATAACGGTTATTACCCCGCCGGCGCTTATCAGCTCCCATTGCACGCCGAAAGAACCTACCAACATCTTTAAAGCGACAGGCACTGTACGGCTTTTTTCGTTTGTGAAAAGCACAGCAAATGTATATTCATTCCAGCTTTGCATGAAAATATATACTCCTGTAGCTAAAATGCAGGGGAGCAGTATAGGCATTAATACAGCTAGGAAAGCCTTGGGTCTGCTTGCTCCATCTACCATTGCAGCTTCTTCTATGGTTAAAGGTAAATCGCTTAAATAACCGTGCAATAACCATATGGAAAAAGGTATAGTAAAAGTAGTATAGCTAAGAACCAAAGAATAGGGCGTATACAATAGCTTTATGGAGCGCATAATTGTAAAGAGCGGAATCAACAACAGCACCGTCGGAAACATGTTGTTGAGCAAAAAAAGCGACATAAAGAAATTACGACCTTTAAAGCGAAAGCGTGAAAATGAATAAGCCGCCAAGGTTGATACCGTTAAAGAAATGATAGTTGTCAACACCGCTATAAATAGACTATTGCGCAGCGGATGTAAAAAATTGAATTGCTCAAACAAATATCTATATGAATCAAGGCTTGGGCTTGAGGGGAAATAAACTATAGGCAGCATGCGTATTTCTTGGCTTGTTTTTAAACTAGTTACCAACATCCAATAAAATGGAAACAACAAAAATATAAGAAACAGCATAATTGGGAGATATAAAAATAACACCCTGAATGTTTTTTCTTTATTGCCTTTTATATAAGTCTTTCTCATACTATTTCTCTAGGTTGGAAAAGCTATTCCTAACATAAGGTATTGTAACTACCATCAACAATAAGCTAAGAACAATAGCCATAGCAGATGCGTATCCCATATTAAGCTTGCTCGCCTCCTGATATATGTATACGCTCAAGGTACGCGTTGCATTGGCGGGACCGCCGTTAGTCATATTAAAAATAACGTCAACAGAGTTGGTAACCCAAATAATTCTGAGCATAGTCGTTACAAAAATAGTGTTTTTAAGCGAAGGTATGGTTATATATATAAGTTTCTTCCAAACAGTAGCGCCATCAATATCAGCAGCTTCATACAAGTCATGGGATATATTCTGCAAGCCCGCCAGTATCATAAGAGCAAAAAACGGTATACCCTGCCATATGATTGTAGTAACAACCGAAGGCATTGCGGTTTGTTTGTTTGCTAAAAAAGCTATTTTCTCATTAATTATTCCGCTTCTTATTAGCAAATCGTTTAATACTCCGAAATTTCCGTCAAAAATCCAGCTCCACATAAGCGCAATAAGCACTCCGGGAGTAACCCAAGGGATAAGGCTTAACGACCTTACTATGCCCCTTCCCTTAAAATATTGATTCAAAAGTAATGCCAAGCAAAATCCGAATAAAAATTGACCTCCAACTCCAAAGAACACCCACTCTATAGTACGCATTAGAGAATTAAAAAACCTTTTACTTGTGGAACCGAATAATATGCTTGTATAGTTATCAAAGCCTATAAACTGAGATTTATATAGCCTCGTCAAATCATAATCCATAAAGCTTAATTTTAAGGCAACAATTATGGGGTAGGCTACAACAAGCACTACGAAAAACAGCGCAGGCAGCAAAAGCAAATAAGGCCAAACAACCTTAAGTTTTTTGTTCTTTATACTATTGCTTAATACGTTTTTCAATACGCTTGTCCTTTTCTATAGGATAATCTACATATCAACGCTGTTCACTAAGGCGGAAAAATTCCGCCTTAGTGAATTATCATCTGCATTGAATCTAATAATTATTACTCCCAAAGCAGTGCTTGAAGCTCTTCCATGCACTCTTTGGCTGTGGTTTCGCCGAGCAAAGCCTGTTGAATTATTGAAGGCCACTCACTAATCCATGATGTTGTGGTTTCTCTTATGGGAAGAATACCGGCAACCGATTGACCTTCTATGGAAACCTTCATGAAGCGGTCGTTTTGGAAACGCTCAAGTCCCTGCACGCTTGATGCAACGGGCACGTTGCCAGTTACTGAACACCATGTTTCCTGACCTTTGCCTGCCGCAAGGTACGCCAGCCACTCAAAAGCAGCTTCTTTATCCTCGCAGGAAGAGAACATTACATTTTCCGTATCGCCCATTGAGGTCCATTGACCCTTTCCGGCAGGGAATATAAATGCGTCTACGTCTTCTCCGAACTGCTCTATCATCTGCGCAGAGGAGCCTGTGTGATGAATTGTCATAGCTGTGATGCCGGACTGGAAGCCATCAATTACCTGTGAAAAGCCGTCATTTGGCGCGGTTGGCGGCGCATAGCCATTGGTAAACAGGTCGATATAATCCTGCATGCCTTTAATTGACTCTTCACTATCTAATGTTTCAAAAGTACCGCCGTTTGCGTAGATGAAGCAGCCCCAAGGCTCCTGTCCGCCGTTTGAGCCCCTCATGCCAAATCCGTATACATCGGTTACGCCATCGCCATCGGTATCACGGGTGAGTTTTTCGCATGCTTCTAAAAACTCCTCGTAAGTTTTCGGCACTTCAATACCTGCCTCCTTATACATTGAGGGGCGATAGTACACATAAAGAACCTGCACGTTCCACGGCATTACATATACGCTGTCAGTTCCGCTTGCGCCTCTCATGACATTGTACATGTTCTCGTTTATTTCGTCTTTTTTGTCCCATTTCTCAATGAACGGATCGAGGTTTTCAAGCAGACCATTGTTTACAAACGATGGCGTTGCGGTAAGCTTGAAAGTTGCAACATCAGGACCGCCGCCCCCTATTGCTGCTTGCAAAAGAGTGTTTGAGTAGGAACCTCCATCCCAAGGGATTTGTTCACCAACGATTACCGTACCTTTGCTGTTTGTAGCATTGAAGTCGGCAATCATCTCTCTCATGGTTGCGGCATATTTGTCATTGTCAGCCCAAAACCAGTAAGTAAGTGTAGTTCCTTCAGCATTTGTTGCTATAGGGATGATTGAAACAACCATCACCAATGCGAGTAGAACATTGAGTAATCTTTTCATATTCATTCTCCTTTCAATTTTTTCTCGATGTCTAACAAAGTGCTTTTGATATGTCGGGCAGTAAATTCACTTGCCAAGTCCCCATTTCTATCCTTTATGGCTTCCAATATTTGCTTGTGGAAATAAATTGCTCTTGAAAAGCTTCCTTCGAGATTTGACGTGTGTTTGTAGCCATGCTCTATCGCTTCAAAAATAACAGGATAAACGCGCTTTAATACATCGTTTCTTGTACACTGACCAATAGCTATATGGAATTGATAGTCCTTTGTATGATAGTCTTTACTATTCGCATTCGCTTCTTCCATTTCAGCTATTAGCTTAGACATAAGCTCTATATCTTTTTCCGTTCTGCGTAAGGCGGCTATCCTTGCAATGCTCGGTTCCATTATAAGCCTAACTTCCATAAGCTCGGGAAGAAGCCTTGTTTGGTCCGTAAAGCTTAAACCCAGCGGGTCTTTAGACAGCCCTGTATTTAGCGCCACGAAAGAACCAAGACCGTGCCTTATTTCTACAATATTCCCCGCCTCTAAAATCTTCATAGCTTCCCTTATGGTAGAGCGGCTTACTGAAAATTTGTCAGATAGAGCCTTTTCGGTGGGCAGTTTTTCTCCAACTTTAATAGGTTCGTCGATGATATATTCGCGAATTCGCTCTGCTATTATGTCCGGTAGTTTTGCTTGCATATACAACACTCACCTTGCCAAATTTATGTTCAACAGTTATCAGATGTCTGTTGTCTGAACTCTATCACAACAATTTATCCTTGTCAAGATATTTTAATATCAAAATTGTTTAGTTTCTCAAATATCGGTTTAAAAAAACTAAAGTCCGTTAGCTATTTCATAAAGTGCTTTTTTCGTTTCATATAACAGTACTTCAGGGGCTTTTTCAGAGAAAGGAGATACTTCAACTTCATATCCTCCTTGCTTATAAGCTTCTTCTGTAGGCAGATAGCCCGAATATCCCCCCGCATAACCTATTATTACAGCATTAAGCCCTAAGCTTTTTGCGTATTCTTTTATTTCTATGCCTATTTCACAGAACATTTCAAGCGGGAATGTGATAAACACAAATTCTCCCATTTTAATTAGAGATACCTTTATTTTGCAGTGAGTATCATTCCCCACATTTGCTATATTATCCATAATACATTTTAGGTATATTATATCAAGCTCTATTTTTCTTTTTTCTTCCGGCGAGTTGTTTTGATATAAAGCTTCGCTTCTTTTGTCTATTTTGACGGCTATCTCTTGCAAGCTTGGTAAGCCGTTCTTTAATGGCAATAATATATCTTTTTCTATTATTTCTATGTCGTTTATCTGCGTACATTCTCCCTTAGATATAATATCCATTACTTTTCTGCTTATTCTGTTTGCTACTTCCTCAGCTTTTTTATAGCTTCTAAAGCTCATACTTATACCAAGCGCGCTGTCATCGCTGGAATAGCCTATGTTTATATCCCCTGCTGCGCCGTTTGTAAAAAGCACCACAACGCCATCATATTTTTGCCGCAATGCATTATATATATACGCAGGATAGTCCGCGGATATTTTATTGTTGTTCGCATCAAGCACTGTACAGTGGCAGGCGAAGTTTATAAGCATACCGCGGACTATATCATTACAATCTTTAACATATATAAGGCTTAGCTCATTATCTATAGCGCTGCAGTTTGCCCTTCGGTTTTTGCCTACGCCTTCTACTGTGCCCTGTGCAATTTTTATTTTTGCTTCAAAGCTGTTTTTTATAGCTTCTTTAGAGGCGTCTATTGCTTGACTTACAAAGTAATTGTACCATTTTTCATCAAAAGCATTGGGGTTTGAAAGAGTACTTTCCGTATAGGGGCCTGAATGTGTATGGGTAGATGCCAATATTACAGCATCTATACCTGTTTTGCTTTTTATCTCTTTTTCTATTATATTAGCGTTTGATATTTCGCATAAATCCGCACTTATTAATAGTAAAGAAAACCTGTCCTTTACATACATAGCCTTTACAAAAAGCGGATCATGCACTTTTTTCGCCGGATTTTTTCCCCAGCGAGCTGCATAACCCGCAAGATGAGCAGGCTCTTTTGGGCTTATATCTCTTTTGGCAAAGCCGCAGTAAAGCACATTATCCCGCATTATGATATAAGCTCCCCCGCGAATATAACCTTTTTAACAACTATATCTTTATCAAATATAACTAAATCCGCGTCCATGCCGGGGGCTATGCTGCCCTTGGCTTTTTCAATGCCCACCGTTTTTGCAGGGGTGTAAGTCATCATTTTAACTGCGTCTACTATGGGCGCACCGCATAGCTTAACCATGTTGCGAACCAGCCTGTCGCTAGTTGCCACGCTGCCTGCAAAGGCTTTGCCGTCTTTTAATTTCGCAACGCCGTCTTCTATTATTATAACCTGTTTTGAGCTTGCGTCGTATATTTCTTTTATGTTAGCGGGCAGTCCCGTTGCGCCAAGCGCGTCTGTAACAAGGCATATGTTTTCTGCTCCCTTAAGCTTATAAATAAGCTTAAGCAGGCTTTCGGGCAGGTGTTTGCCATCGGCTATTATTTCAACCGTCATACCGTCAAGGAAATATGCGGCTTCTATTATACCTGCGTAACGGTAGGCGTTTATCCTGCGCACGGTAGAAGTGGCGGAATACAGGTGTGTTATGCAATTAACCCCTATTTCATACGCACGCATAACGTCATCAAACATAGCATCAGAGTGTCCTATTGAAAAATGCACCCCGCGCCTTATGAGCGTTCTCGCCATTTGAAGTGTACCCTCAACTTCAGGCGCTATAGTCCACCTTAGTATAAAAGGATAATCCTCAAACAGGCTTAAATAGTCCCTTTCATCGGGCGGCTTAAGAAAATCCGGCGATTGTGCACCAAGCTGCGCAGGCGATAAGTAAGGTCCTTCCATATGCACCCCTGCGATATAAGGACCGCCTTTTATACACTTCATGGTTTCCCTTACACCTTTAAGTGCGGTTCTATACATATCATATCCCGATGTTGAGAGCGTAGGCACTATAGAAGTAGTACCATGCTGCAAATGCATTTTACAGCAGGCTATGTTCTTTTCCACATCGCCCATCAGAAAATCTGAATTATTGCCACCGTGAACGTGTATATCTATAAAACCGGGAGAAACGTAGTTGCCTTCTACGGATATAATCTTATAATCTTCGCCTATGTTTTCGGGCAGACTTTCATGTACAGCTTCTATTTTGCCGTCTACTACGCAAATAGAGCCGCCCTTTATCAGCCTCTCTCTAGTTATTATATTGCCGTCTTTAACAAAATATTTTCTCATAGAAAGGGTATTCTTCCTTGAAATTTTTCAAAATACTGAGCATTCCATTCATCGCCGCCTACGCAATTGCCGCTGCGTAATACTGGTACTTCCTTTCCCTTTTTAGCAAGCAGCTCTATTGTTGAAATTCCAAGCGCATGCAGCGTAAAACCGCTGGCAAAAGAGGATATTGCTCCCGTCCTTTGCGGAGCGCCTTCAATTTCTATAATGGCATCACCCACAGGCACCTTAGTGTCTATATGGTAATCCACAATATCGTGCAGGTTTTTCTTTGAAGGATGCCTTGCGGGGTGATCCGGCGGCGTGTTTTCCGCATGGTCAATAGAGCTTACACCTATAATCTCTGCTCCTATTTCTTTAGCTGTAAGCGCAGCGTCTATTAAAGCCGCATTAATACCATAGGCGTTTACGAGTATCAACAATTCACCCTTTTTAACACCGTATGTTTCTATTACTATTCTCCCATAACCGAGAAGCCTTTCCACCTTCATTGAGCGCTCGCAGCCGTTTGTCAACAGCGTACCCCCATCAAGTATTGCATTTATGCACGCAATGCCGCCCGCCCTTCCAAATATTTCCATGGCGGCAACGCCCGAATGCCCGCCGGGGCCATACAGATGTATTATCTCTCCGTTTTCAATATGCCTTGCCATAACTTCGGCAGCTTGTCTAATATTGTCCATCTCCTCATCGTATATCCTCTGCAGATGAGCGACAGACTTTGTTAGATATTCCTTAACCTTATTATTTTCCAATTACTTTCCCTCCAATTATATCTATTTTTGATGCTGAATCCTTATCCAAATATAAAGTACAATCCGGATGTTCACGAAGTTTAGTCGCAGGCACCATGGGGCTGATATCCTCAAGCAAGGTATTTCTAACAGCCTCAGCCTTTACAACATAAGGCACAGGCGATACTATTTTTGTGCAGCGCATTATCTGTTTTACAGTCATAGATATTGCCTGCTTTGGCACATCATCTATTGTGGCAAACCAGCCCTCTCCAACCTGCTGCATCTTGCATCTATCGTCCAGATTGACGATTTTGTAAGCATCATCGCAGTCAAAATCAGCAGGGGGGTCATTAAAGGCTATATGCGCGTTTTCCCCTATGCCTATAACGCCTATATCTATGGTTTTGCCTTGCATAAGCTTATTTAGCTTTTCCACATTTACCTTTGCATCGCCTTCTCCCTGCACAAACACGGCATTTCCAAGAGGTACCTTTGAAACAAACCTTTCCTCTAGGTATTTAATAAAGCTTGCGGGGTGGGTTTTATGCAGGTTTACATATTCATCTAAATGGAACATGGTTACCTTAGACCAGTCAACATCCTCTTTTATAAGCGCCTCAATAGTATAGAACTGAGATTTGCCTGTTGATAAAAGCAGATTAGCCTCTCCCTTTTCAGCTATATTTTTGTTTAATACTTCTGCAATTTCCTTTGCCGCGGCTATGCCCAGCAGCTTAGGGGTATCAAAAATACTGATTTGCATATTTTCTCCTTTCATCCTTTAACAGCCCCGGATAGCAGACCCGATACGAGGCTCCTTTGGAATATCATAAACATTATTATAGGCGGCAGCATAGCAAGCGTAACTACAGCGCCAAGCACGCCGAACTGCCAGCCGCCTTCGCCTTTTAGCAGTGTAACGCCAACTGATATAGTCATAGCGCTTTCCCTTGTTACTAGAGTTTTAGATAGCATATATTCGCCCCAAATATTGTAAAAAGTAAATATAGTAACTATGGACAGCCCTCCGGTTGATGCAGGCAGCATTATATGCAGCCATGTTTCAAACACATTGCAGCCGTCAATCGTTGCCGCTTCTTCAATTTCGTCGGGTATTTCAATATATACGCTTCGCATAATAAGCAGGCAAAACGGCACGACTGTAGCAACACAGGGCAGTATAAGCCCAATGTTTGTATTTAAAAGCTTTAAATTGTACTCCATAATATATATGGGTATTAAAAGCACCGCAAGGGGGAAGGTCATCATGAATAATATTATTGAAAGCATTATGCCCCTGCCCCTAAAAGGCAGTTTTGCAAATGCGTAGCCGCCAAGTGAACAAAAGACAATTGTAAGCAGTACCGAGCTTAGTGTAACTATAAGGCTATTTTTAAAATACGCGCCGAACTTTCCGAATCTATCGAAAATATATTGGTAATTATCAAAATGTATGCTCCTTGGGAAAAATGTCATATTAGCTGAGAGTATCTGGCTTTCAAGCTTAACTGAGTTAAACATAGCAAGGAATATAGGGGTTAGCATAAAGAAAGCTATAATTGCCATCAGTATATAAAGCCCGATATGCCTCGCGCGCCTTACAACTTTACTTATACTTATCTGTGTCATTTCTCCACCTCACACCTTCTTGCTTATACGCATGTTAAGCAGCGACAGAACCATTATCAATATACTCATAATAAAGCCGAGCGCCGCACCATAGCCCATTTCTAAATAGGTAAACGACTGCCTATACACATACATATACATAACCGTTGTAGCCGTGCCCGGTCCGCCCCAAGTAACGAGCGATGGAACTATATATACCTTTAGCGCCTGCAGTATAGCCCATATGCCGGTTACGGCGAACGTTTCCCTTAGGTTAGGCAGTATTATGCTAAATAGAGTTCTAAAACCGGTAGCGCCGTCAACTATGCCGGCTTCTAGCATATCCTCAGGCAATGCTTGCAGACCGTTTAAAAATAATATAGTTTCAAACCCAACGGTTGCCCATACAGATACTACAACTATGCTTATCATAGCCCAAGGGTTTGTTGAAAGCCATTCTCTTGTTAGATGACCCGCACCTAAAATATCCGCAAGGAAATAATTTAACAAACCGTAGTTTTTTTGCAGAATCCAGTTGAATATAAAACTGCTAAGGGATAGCGGAATAACTATAGGTAAAAAATACGCAGTGCGGAAAACGCTTGTCTTGCCCTTTGCATAGAACAACATAAGCGCAAGTATAAGCCCGCCCAACATAACTAAAACAAAATATAAAATTGAATAGACCGCTGTAACACCTATGCTGTCAATAAAAGCTGAGTCGTTGAAAGCCTTTACATAGTTCTCTATACCTATAAACTGCGGCTTAGTATCAAAAGCAAAGTTATACTTAGTTAAGCTAAGGTATAGGGAAGCAAAAAGCGGGTATATCATAAAAACCGTTGCTAACAGAAAGGCGGGAAGCACAAAAACTACTCCATACCGAGCTTTTATCCTCTGCCTAGCTGAAAGAGAACGTTTAATTTTCGCCATTAAAATCACTCCATTTTTGTAATATTGGGGCGACATTGCTGCCGCCCCTATGGGCGCTATTAATATGCGCTCTTTTCCATGCTGTCAATTACTGCCTGGAGTTTGTCCATGCACTCATCAAGTGTTATGGCTTCATCAAGGTAAGACTGGATAATCGGGTGCAGCTCAGTGCTGAGCTTGGTTGCGCCCTTATACTTGGGTGTGCAAACTGAATTGTTCGCGACAACTTGTAGGAACTGCCAGTCCTTAAGTTCGGCATTTTCAAAGTACCTTGCGAGTGCAGGCATTTTGCCGTATACGTTTAAGGTTCCGGTCTGGCTGTTTTTGCCAAGCAAACCTTCCTTTATAAACTGCGCTGCCAGTTTGGGGGATTTGGTTGCTCTGGGTATTATGGCAACGGTAGAGAAGCCGTAGGAGCCGTTTTCATAGCCGCCGGGGAAGCAGCTTAACGATGCGGTGCCGGGACCAAGGTTTACGTCCGCCTCTACAAAGGCGCCGCCGGTTTCAAGCAGCAGTGAAGTTATGCCTGCCTTAAAGCTGTTTCTTCCCGCCATATTGTCTGCATAGGTTTCCTTAGAGAATACGCCTTCCTTTGCGCCCTTCTGCCATACTTCAAGCATTTTCCTAAAGTTTTCAGATTCAAAGCTTAATATGCCGTTTTCATCGTAAATTGTGCCGTCCATGCCCTGTTTGGCCGCTATAAGCGTTGCAAATGTTGAAGAGCCCCACTGTATAACCGCGCCCTGAGTGGCTACCTTGCCATCTTCAACCTTGTGGAGTTTCTTTGCATACTCGTATACATCGTCCCAAGTTTCGGGCATTACAGGAGCATCTCTATCTTCGTCCCACAGACCCGCTTCCTTCATGGCTGCGTTGTTGCAGTTCATAGCATAAGCTTCGCATATTATGGGCATACCGTATTGTTTGTCGTTAATAGTGCCATCAAGCAGACCAACGCCTAGGAAATCGTCCTTAGCAAAGCCTTCTTCTTCGAAGAATTTTAGGTCTTCTTCAAAATCATACAGCAAATCCCTTGAAACGAACTGTGCTGCGTTATTGGCATCGCCTATAAGCAGTACGTCAACATCGGTTTCGCCGTTCATCCAGTTAACTGCATATGTAGGCAGGCTGGCGTAGTCCGGCAAAGTTTCAATGACCACTTCCACTCCGGGGTGGTCCTTCTCGAATTGCGCCGCCGCTTCTTCGATGAAGATTTTGGTTATCTGCCATGATAGGCCCATAACCGTTATCTTCTGTGGTTCTTCCTCCGCTAGTGCCACTGAGCACATGCTCATTAGCATTGCAAGGATCATCATTACGCTTAGTAATCTTTTCATGAAATGTCCTCCTTTTATTTTACACCCGATTTTTCGGATGCTATTGCCTTAATAAAATCCTATCAGCTTGTTTGCTTAATCTTTAGTCTGATAATTTAAAAATAAAGATTGTCTTCATATCCCCCCTATTTACACAGTAATTCCGGCGCATACTGCTCAAATAAAAGCTCTAATATAAGAATTAGATTTCGTGTAATATGGAAAGGGTCTTTAACAGGCAAGGCGACAACCTTTTCCTGAGGCTTGCCCTCTCGAGTTAAAATCTGCACCCATTCTTTTATTTCTCTATCCGGATTTGGAAAGGTTGAGAAAGTATACTCAAATATTCTATCGTGCCATTTTAAAAATTCTTCATTGCCACTTATAAAATAACATAACAGGGTTGAATACAGCGCTTCGGAGTGAATCCACCAAAGCTTATCTCCCCAGCCTGAAAGCTGCTTTGTCATAGGCTCATCAGCAATGCCGTCTAAACTGCCTATAGGTTCGCCCCCGTCAATCGCACAAAAATGCAGAATGCCGCCGTATTCCTTGTCCCAGCCCCTTTCAAGCGCGTTTAGGGCGACGGGAATAATAATATCTTTCCACTCGGGGTTAGAAGTAAAATTGGCAGCGTCTATTAAAAACCACACATCCTCAAGTGTATGTCCGGGGTTCATGTGCTGCCCTAATATTTGCAGAAAAACTTTATTATCGGAAGTAATTACTTCACGCATAATATAGTTTTCGTCAACAAAATTTTCTAATATGTCTGACGCAAAGTATTCTAAATTTTGTCTGATAGCGCTTACATCTTCCTTGGCAAGCTGTTTAGCAGTTTGAAGCAATTCACAGCTTACATTCGAAAAAATCATAGGAATTCCATGTGCGCGGTATTTTTCGCTTAGCGGATAAGGCAGGGTATGATAATCATTATTTTTTAGACGGACAAGCGCATTATCGTATAGCTTTTTGGCGAAGTTATATGCTTTAATATCATTGCTAATTGACGCAAATTTAGAAAGCCCTATAATAACAAAGCAGTCGGCATATATGCTCATATCAAGCGGCATACCTGCCTCTATTCTCTTGTGCGTACCATCACGCTCCATTAAAAAGACACATCTATAATCATCAGGCGATATTAGGCAATGTTTCATTAAAAATTCCGCGCCCTGTTTTGCTAGTTCAAAAAATTCGTTTCTTTGTATATCACTAAAAATAGGGCAGGGAGTTGCATATAGCTTTGAAAACATCCATACAAATCTGCCCTGACTCCATGTGTATTTATCATATGAAACAAGGTTTTTCCCGAAGTTGTCAAAGCAGTTCAAAAACCCGCCGTACTTTTCATCATGGCATCTCTTAAGCCAAAAAGATAATATGTTTGATTTTAATTCGTTTTCATAAAAGCCTATAAGCTTGATAGCTTCGACATTGTCCATTCTTTCTCTCCATTATTATTCATATAAAAAGGTTTCAGCACCATTAGATAGCGCACCTATTTTGCAATTAGGATTTTCTGATATAAGGCTGTCTATAAGGGATTGAAATTCCGCAACATTATAATGTTCACAGCCGCATTGCCTCATATCTTCTGCGCTTACGCCGTCGCTTACTACAATTAGTCTTCGTCTGCGGCGGAGTTTTGACATGCTGTTGCCTACCGCAAGCGCCAACGGGTCATCAACGGTTTTACCTAATATACACTCACGAACGGCTTCGTCCCCATCATCTCGCCCCATACATTTTGGGTATTCAGGGTGAGGACCAACGCCCTCATAGTTTGGGCTAAGCAGTATCATAATCCCTCCCCTATCGCCTTTAACAGCTGCCTCTGCTGCGTACAAAGCCTTTGGGGATTGCCAGAAGTCTTGGTCGGCAGGGTGCGATGATGCAATCATGATGTCAGCCTTCTCTATAACCTTGTATCCAATAATCTCTTTTCCTCTGCGCACGCCCTCTCTATGCGCCTTTACATAGTGTCCGGCAACGACATCCACAATTTCCGCCTTGGCGTTGAGTACTACATTGATTATAAAATCAAGACCGACGGAATCTACCCATTGTTCCATCATGTCACGAATAGGTGTAGTATCAAGGCCATATAAGTTTTCATCATACAATGATGCCACAAGGTGAAAATATGCCACTGTTTTTTCACCCGCAACGCCGGGATATATTATTTTCCCACCGCCGCCCCAGCCCATTACAGGGTGCGGTACTAAACAGCCTATTCCTATATGTATATCCGCATCCATAACGGCTTTAGTAACCAAAATATCAACGCCTTCCGGAGTTTTGCCTACATATGTAAGCCCCTCGGGTTTGCGGAACTCTGAATTTATTACACGGTAATTTTCATAAATTTCAGCGCCTACACGGTTTTTTAACTCTTCTTCCGTCATATAGCGGTGACTGCCCAGCGCCGCAACAATAACTATGTTTTTAGGCAGCGCACCAAAGCTTAATAAATGTGATAATAATATGGGAAGTATGGTAGATATAGGAGTTGGTCTTGAAATATCATCAATAATAATTGCTATTGTCTTTTCAGGGCTAATAATATCTTTAAGCTGCGCCCCGCCAACAGGATTTGAAACCGCTTCTTCTATCAGCTTTTCAAGGTCTACACATGGATTTACAAATTCAGGGTCCATCATCCCAATAAAATTTTGTTTGGGAATAGTTACTGAAACCTTGTCTTTTCCATAGGGTAAAGTAATTAACATCACTAGAGCTCCTTTTAATAAATATATTTACAAAGCTAATACTGTTTTAGCTTGAAACTGCAAGAATAAAATCATTATTTAATCGCTCCCTTTGTAACATCTCCGGTAATATATTTTCTTATGGATATAAAGAGAATAACCAGCGGCGTTGTTGCAATTGTCGCCCCCGCCATAACAAGATGCCAAGGGATACCTATTGCGGGGTTGTTTTTTAGTATTTCGTATAGTTTAACTATAATTGTCTTATTGGAAGTTGACGAAGTAAAAGTAAAGGCAAACAAGAACTCATTCCATGTACGAGTAAATGCAAATATTATTGCAACTGCAATGCCCATAGAGGCAATCGGCAGTGATATTCTAATAAGCGCTTGAAACCTGCCGCAGCCGTCTATCTTTGCAGATTCAAGCACCTCAACCGGTACATTGTCAAAACTGCTCTTTAGCATTAATACGATAAATGCCAAATTAAAAGTTACATTCATCAGAACTAAACTTATATGGTTATCAATCAAGCCCCAGTTGTTCATTTGTTGATACAAAGGTATTATTACGATTATAGGCGCAAACATCTGACTTACTAATACCAAATAGTATATTATGCCCTTAAACCAATAATCTAACTTGGACATAGCGTAGGCAGCAGGTATACCTATCAGCAATATTGTTATTATGCTGCCTATTGCAACTATTATGCTGTTTTTAAAGCCCACTAGGATATCCATTTTTTTGAATACTTCTATGTAGTTTTCCCAAACAGGCTCGCTTGGCATCCACCTAACAGGCCTTGAAAAAACTTCATTTGCCGGCTTTATCGAAACTGTTAGCATTGCCACAACCGGAAAGAACAAAAATACAATCATGACAATTACAACCAGCGCAAGCAGAATTTTATATGCCCTTTTACGAATCTTATTTCTATTCAAATGATACCTCCTTATTTTTCGACCTGACATACAGAACGGAGAACATTGATAGAATAATAAAGCAAATTATGCTGATAGCCGAAGAATATCCTCTGTTGTTAAACTCAAAGGCATTTTGATAAACAAGGTTAACGAGAATTGAAGATGAGTTAGCGGGACCGCCGGTAGTCATCATGTAAATCACATCAAAAGAGTTAAAAGCCCATATACCTATTAACAGAGCCAGTGTCCTTACATCGGTAAAAATTAAATGTATAGTTATATGAAAGAATTTTCTTAAATACCCCGCTCCGTCTATCGATGCCGCCTCATATATATACGTTGGAATAGAATATAAGGACGCCAAGATATTGAGCGCGCAAAACGGAGCAACCGCCCAAACATTTACAATCAGCACCGCCAAAAGCGATGTTGCCGGATTACCCAGAAAAGACATGGGTCTTTCCAAAATATTTAAATCCAGCAATAACTGCGTTATATGACCAAAGGTTGGATGATACATTAGCCTCCACACAACGCAGGACACAGCAGCAGGCATGGCATAAGGTATCAACATTACCCCGGTAAGAACCCGCTTACCAATAAAGTTATTATAAAGAACAAGCGCCATTAATAGACCAATAAGGATTTTCGCAGCAACACCTACAAAAACCCATATAAAAGTATTTTTGAGAACCATAGAGGCATCTTTACTGTTAAAAAACTTGATGAAATTATCAAAGTGAACATATTCAACATCGCCGTTCGCTTTTATTTGAAGAAATGAGTTTTCAAAAACCTGTATGATAGGACCTAATATAAAAACACTAAAGAATATCAACATCGGCAAGATGTATAATAAGTTAGTTGTTTTTATTATATTCTCCCTCTTCATTTAGATGCCTCCATTTGATGACGGAATCCGGAGATAGAGTGTGTTTCCCTATCTCCGGTATAACACAGAATTACACTCTGTTTGTTTTAGAATATGAACTAACCAAGATTTAGTTCAAATTCCAAAGGGTTTGCCCCTTATTGAGCAGCCAATACCTCATTGCAATCTTTTTCAGCAGCTGCAAAGGCTTCTGCCGCCGTCAGTTGACCAAAGACCGCCTTTGTTACATTGTCTGCCATTATTTTCTGGATTTCCTCCCAGCAGGTTATAGAGGGCTTAAATTTAGCAATAGGCTCCATAGCTGCAAAGGGCGCTACAAACACATTGCTTTCGTCGGTAAAGATAGGCATTTCTTTATAATAGCTGGCTTGATTGGGTACAAACCCGGCATTATCTATTACTTTGCCCTGATATTTCGCTTGATGCCAGAACTCCAGCCATTTAGCTGTAATATCCTGATTGCCGGTATCAAACACCAAGTCCACGTCCATTACGCCATAAGAATAAGCCTCTCCGCCGGGGCCTTTTAAGGGCTGCAAAATTGTAGCCCAATCATAATTCTCTCCTGCTGCTTTGAGCGCGGCTAAGCCTTGCGCATTATGAACATAAGCGGCAGCGGTTTGAGTTGTGAAGTTAGACTGGGTTTCATTTATCGTTGCTTCGCCATAATCCGGAACGGCATATTGAGCAAGGTCTACATACATCTGTAAGGCTGCAACGCCTTCTTCAGTATTAAAAGCTACGGTTTTTTGATCTTCGCTTAGAACATCGGCACCATACGCCCAGAGAATAGGCAGGAAGCAGTCAATTGTGTTCTTGGGGTGACCCGCTACTAAGGTGTAGGCATAGGGGCAGGTTTTGCCGCAAAGCTCCGGCGCTAATTCCAGCAAGCCTTCCCAAGTAGTCGGGGGTTCATCGCAGACTTCATCAAAAGCAGTCTGGTTAATAAGTATAGAGCGGACGGACATATACGACGGCATTGCCCATAATTCTCCATTTACGGAGCAAACATCCCTAGCGGCTTTAGAAAAATCATCATACAGCTCCTTGCTGATTAGATTGTCTATTGCCACGGTATAGCCCGCTTCTTTGAACTGTACCGTCCAAGAACTGAAACCATACATTGAATCCGGCATATTGCCGCCGTCAGCGAGTGTTAGTATCTTGGAGTAAGCGTCAGAATAGGACCAACTCTCAAGGTTTACCTTTACTCCTTCTTTTTCTTCGAAAGCTTTAGCAGCTTCCTGGAGTAACTCCATACCTGTATTGCCTAGAGTTACATAAGTTATCTCTTTAGTTTCTGCAAGCGTCGGCACAAAAAGTACCAAAGCGAGGCTTAAAGAGATTAGTGCTAACAGCATCTTTTTCATAAAATTTCCTCCTTTTGTTTTACACCCGATTTTTTCGGATGCTAATTCCTCAGTTAAAGTCCGCTCAGCTTACCGGCTTTATTTTTAATCCGATAGTAGAGCCTTAAAAATAACATTTCCGCTCTTGGCTAGCCTTCACGTATAATTAATATGCTTCTTAACTATTATATATAGCTATTTGCATATTTACCAACTACTGCCTAAAATTAAGATATAGTCTTTACATTAGACACTCCTTTTATTCATATAAGAAAGTTTTTGCGCCATTTGATAGCGCGCCTATGCGGCAATTTGGATTTTCTGATATAAGGCTGTCTATAAGCGATTGGAATTCGGAAACCCTATAATGCTCACAGCCGCAGAGCCTCATATCTTCTGCACTTACACCATCGCTTACCACAATTACCCTTCGCCTGCGGCGGAGTTTTGACATGCTGTTGCCAACCGCAAGTGCTAGAGGGTTGCCAACGGTTTTGCCTAAAATACACTCACGAACGGCTTCGTCGCAATCATCCTGTCCCATCCATTTTGGGTATTCAGGGTGGGGACCTATGCCCTCGTAATTGGGGCTAAGCAGAATCATGATTCCTCCCCTATCGCCTTTTACGGCAGCCTCTGCCGCTTGCAACGCCTTTGTAGACTGCCAAAAGTCTTGGTCGGCAGGGTGCGATGAGGCAATCATAATATCCGCCTTCTCTGTAAGCTTATATCCTACAATTTGTTTTCCTCTGCGCACACCCTCTCTATGCGCTTTGATATAGTGTCCGGCAACAACATCCACAATTTCCGCATTTTCATTTAGTAACACATTAATTATGAAGTGAAGCCCCACGGCATCTACCCATTTTTCCATCATGTCGCGAATGGGCGTAGTATCTTGACCATAAAAGCATCCTTCATATAGTGATGCTAAAAGGTGAAAATATGCCACTACTTTTTCGCCTGCAATGCCGGGATATACTGTCTTTCCGCCGCCGGCCCAACCCATTGTAGGATGCGGCACTAAACAGCCTATTCCAATATGTATATCCGTATCCATTACGGCTTTAGTAACTAAAACATCTACGCCTTCCGGAGTTTTTCCTACATATGTAAGCCCCTCTGGTTTACGGAACTCGGAGTTTATAACCCGATAGTTTTTGTATATTTCAGCACCAACACGCTCTTTTAACTCTTCTTCCGTCATATAGCGGTGGCTGCCCAGCGCCGCTACAATAACTATGTTTTCGCTTGCCGCGCCAAGGCTTAATAAATGCGATAACAGTATAGGGAGTATAGTAGAAATAGGGGTTGGTCTTGAAATATCGTCTATAATAATTGCTATTGTCTTTTCGGGGGTAATAATATCTTTAAGTTTCGATCCGCCAATAGGCTGTAAAATGGCATTTTCAATAGATTTTTTAGAGTCGGCGCATGGCACTGCAAATTCAGGGTCCATCATGCCTATGAAGTTTTGCTTAGGGATAGTTACAGAAACACTGTCTTTCCCATAGGGTAATTTTATTAACTCCATATGCGCTCCTTTCTATAAATCTATTTATGCTAAGCTTTAAATCCGCCGCAACCATATATCTTTGCCTATTCCATTATTGAACCTAAACTGCTTTTTGGCATTAAGACAATGATTGACAAATTAAAAGTATCATTTATTAAACTCGCTCAGTTTGCTTGCCGCGTCCTTGTCTAGGAATAGATAAGCAGAGCTGTGCGTACGCAAAATTGATGCCGGGCAGCTTTCATCTATTGCGCCCTCAAGCATGTTTTTTGCAGCCTCCGCCTTGTTAAGGCCGGGAACAGTGCAAAGTATGTGTTTACTCTTAATAAGCGTGGGGATAGTAAGCGTTATCGCGTGGGTAGGCACTTCGCCTATGTTGTTGAACAGCTTTTCATTTACCTGCTGTTGTCTGCACATGTCATCAAGTTCCACGACTTTTACAGCTTTTTTGTCGTTAAAGTCTGCGTTGATAGGGTCGTTGAATGCTATATGTCCGTTTTCACCTATACCCATAAAGCATATATCGGGCTGGTTTTCTGATATAAGTATATCATACCTCTTAGCATCTTCGCCAATATTGCCCATATAATATACATTTTTGAAGGGGAGCTTGCTAAAAAGCCTATCCTTTAGGAATTTGGAAAACTGCTGAGGCGCATCATCAGGCAGCCCTATGTAGTTATCCATATGGAATGCGTTTACTCTTTTCCAATCTACGGATTTTTCCGCTACCAGCCTTTCCATCATCTCTGCCTGCGATGGAGCGGCTGCGAATATAACATTTACTTCCTCTTTACTTTCAAGCAACTCTTTTAGAAAGCAAATGCCCTTTTCGGCAGCCGTAATTCCCATATCCCTACGGTTTTTAGATATGCTTATGCTAAGCTTGTCCTTTGATAAAATATTCACTATTTTTTCTCCTTCGTTAATTGAATAAGTCGATAATCCCTTTTGCATTAACCAAAAATTGATGATTTCAATAATCCAAGCAAAAGCGTAATTAATTTTATTTGTTTGTATTATATGATAGCTTTTCCGCCTTTTTCAATATATATTTTTGCTGTGAATTAATACGAATTTTTATATTGACATCAATAATATTGCAGTGATATAATTAAGTTTAGTGTTTCAATTCTATATATATCCCTCAAATTGTTTGCTATATGTTTTTATTTCCCCGTTTTTTGTATACGTAACAATTGTATTTGCATAAGCCCTCTCCCATTCGGGGTACTGTCCAGTAAAGTTCGCAACTTTCAACTCCGCTTGAGCTGTCATGCTGCTTGTTTATCTAGTGATTTGAGCCATTGGTATTCTACTCCTTTTGAATGTTTGGACAACATACATTGTAGCGGAATTCCGGTGGCTTTAACATACCTTTTGAGTAAAGTTGCGAACTTTAGTGTACTCTATCCCATCCCCTCTATCAAAAACAGGGATAATTGAATAAAATCAGAGATTTTCGACATACTTGAAGAATATATGAGTATAAAAAAAGGGACTGTAGCTGATTCTGTGTTTTATACTTATCTCAGTTTAAATTAGCGCATAGATTGCAGCGAATTTTTTGATTTGGCAAAGCTTTGCGAAGGAAACATAGCGGCGCTATATTGACTGAGCAAAGAAAAGACAAATCGGAAAAGATGCGCAAGATAAAGCTAATTTAGGCTGAGATTAGTATTATAAATAAAAGTATACTCTCCTTTTTGTATAATAATTAGGCACACTAAAGTTGACAACTTTTCCATATGGTACCGGAAATGGTACCGGAACCTCACCATACTTAGCGCATCTTCTATCGATAATTATTTTTTCACGAATCTTTCTCTTCTTTTCTTCGTACATGGAAGCATCAATCTTCTTTAAAAAATCATCTATTGAATCATGCTTAATATCGTATGTACCATAACCGATTGAAAAATTTATCTTATAAGGCTTATTCCCTAATTCATTGAACAATGCTGCCTGGTCGTTGACGATGTTAATCCTATCAATAATTTCTTCCTGAGATTTTACATTCATCAATATTATAAACTCATCACCCCCATATCTGCATATTACGCCTTTACCGCCCATAGCTTTATGCAATATCTTTCCAGCTGTAAAGATAGCGTCATCTCCCACGAGGTGTCCATATGTATTGTTTATGCTCTTGAAATTATCAATATCTAACATAATTCCGGCAGGTACACCGGCAGCATCCTTTTTTCTACTATACATTAACAACAGGTTGCCTAAATACTGTCTGTTAAATAATCCCGAAAGCGAATCTACAAAAGACGCTTCATTTTGAACATTTATAAATAAATACATCATCCCTATAGCCACGCCAAGCCACACAAGAGAGTATCCATAGAAAAAGAATTGCAATAAACTGCCAATCATAATAGGAACCATAAACATAATAGCAGGCAGAAACAAATACTTTTGTACCTTCTTACGAAACAAATAGACTAATATAACCCCATATGCCAGATAAGAATAAGTAACAGCATATGGAATTATAAACAAATCCGTTCTTTGATAAACATTATATTTATCAACCACAAAAAATACAGGTGTAAATAAATTAATTAAGCATCCGATTATAACCAGCGCGGCAGGTATTGCCACAAAAGGGTATACCTGCTTTATTCTTTTCATATCCGTAAACAATTTATAATCCACAAATATTGTCCAAGAAAAAGCAAATACAATATTAACAATGAATAAAATGACGTTTAGTATTATCAAAAGCGCATGATATCCATATACCATTTTGCCATCCATCAAAAATACAACCGTTTCAATAATGCATTGCGCAATATTTAAAATAACCATTACGTAGAATGTCTTTTCATCAAGCATTACATGACGTATTGGTCTTTTATAGCTTAATAAAATAACTATTAACAGCAGTATTGCCGTTCCATTTGCAATAAGTATTGCCGGAATATTAATCACTTTAACGCCCACCTCCTCTTGAACATTTCATTGTAACCCATTTTCAAAAAAATTGACAATGTAAATATGAGAATTATCTCCGAAACTGCTATTCTTATGCGGAAATAGCTGCTTTATTCTTGTAAAATCAATAAATTGCTGTTTTTTACACATTGTTCCTGTAAAAGCCTACTCACTATATCCGTAAAGTGCGGATGTTTTAAATCGTATGTGTGTTTGACATAAATGCCGGCATAATATAAGATTTACTAAACAGGACTATATAATACATGAAATGAAAAGGAGATGCCATACACATGAAAAAGCTTGTTCCTATAGTAATTGCGCTCTTGTTAGTTTCATTTATTGCCAATGCCTCTAATCAGATTAATTTGAATAGCATGACACAAACAGAACTGGAGGCTCTTCGGAACGAAATAACGCAAACCATAGAAAAAAATCACAAAGTAAGTCCTAGCGAGCGTGAAAAAATACGCAATTCCACAAAAAATGCAACTGAGGAACATTTTGCAAAACAGGGTATTAATGTTTCTTGGGCTTGGATTAACTATGAATATACAAAGGAGTGGTATTTCTACACGCTTAAAACGCATATTAATTATAAAGACAAATCAGGAAACAATCAGAAGCAAGACGTTTATTCTGAAATTTATGAAACCGACAATGACTTTCAGCCAGTCTATATCAAAATTGGCAATGACGTAATAATAGATAATAGAGCATTAGTTCCGGATGATCATCGCATAAAGCTAGCTGCATTAACAGACAGCACAGCCAAACTGCAAGACACAGAAATACCAATTATCAGCACCACCCCTGCGCCAACTGTAGACACATCCGCTTATCGCACACTTAAAGTTGGCAGCAAGGGCGAAGATGTATTGGCGGTTAGAGTTCGCATGTATGAGCTGGGTTTCTTTTCTAAAGTGCCAACACAAACTGAGTTTACTGCCAACATGAAAAAATATGTCATAGATTTTCAAAAGGCGAACAATTTAAAGGCTGATGGTGTTCTAACACCCGAAGTGCAAGAGGTATTATTTTCAGATTCTGCCAAACCGAAGCCAACACCCTTGGCAAAATTGAGTAAACCAAAAAACCTAAAGGCCGCTATTGTTTTTGGGAAAATATCACTTTGTTGGGACGCCGTGCCCGGCGCAACATCCTATAATATTTTTAGAGCAACATCAAAAAGCGGTCAATATACTCATATCGCTACAGTTAAAGCATTAAACTATACAGACAGTAAATTAACTCGAGGTAAAACTTATTTCTATAAAGTTGAGGCATTTGCAGATAATAACAAATCTGACCAAACAAATGCAGTAAAGGCTGCAGTTCCTACACTTCCCCCAACTCCGGTTCCGGAACCAAAGTATCCTTTGGTAAATACTGGCAAGGGTGATGCCGGTACATCTTATGGATACAAATGGTTTAAAAACAACTATAAAAACACCAGTACAAAGTATACGGTTGACGGCTATACCATTGCCTATTATGCAACCGATGTTTATGGAGATAGGATAAAGGCACATGGCTTTGGTGATTATATTTCTTATGAAATCGTAAACCAAACAATTAAACCGGGTAAAACCGGAAATGCCCCAAAAATTACGGCTTATGGATATGACCATGCAAAAAGAATCCACGCTGCAATAAGCAAAATACACTTTACAAACGGAGTAACAATAGAAATTCCAGAAAAAGACAGAGAATACTGGTATTGGGAATACTAAAAATTATAATTATTAGTGTAAACATAAATTCATACACATACTTTATACTTATCTCAGTTTAAAGCAGTGCATAGATTGCAGCGAATGTTTTGATTTGGCAAAGCTTGGCGAAAGAAACATAGCGGCGCTATAGCGCCTTAACAAAGCAAAGATAAATCGGAAAAGGCGCACAAGATAAAGCTAGTTTAGGCTGAGATAAGCATTACATACCATAGCGTACAATACTCCATAAAAGGCTAATACCTTCGTCAATTTTAAACATCGCATATAACCCTTAACAGTGTGCTGCGCAAATGTATTGGTGAGTTTGTTGATAAGCTTATTCTTACCCTTAAACAAACAGGTATATGGTTTTTGCGACCTAAGAGGTATGAAACTATGTTATTTTTAGAAATTTCTGACTTATAAGATTATAAACTGTTGACTTTTTGGAAGTTTCGGGTATAATAAGTCTGAAACTTTTAGGAGGTGCAATATGGCAAAGCTTATAAACCGCCCGGAATACCTAAATCAGCTTATACAGAATAAAGATATAGACCTTGTAAAAATTATAACGGGTATTCGCAGGTGCGGAAAATCTTCTCTGCTAGACTTGTTTCACCAATATCTACTTAATAGCGGCGTACCTGAAAGCAATATTATACATATTAATTTAGAATCCCTACACTTTAGGCAGCTAAGCGATTATTTAAGCTTTTATAATTATGTTAGTGAAAATATACCACCAAGCGAAAAAACATATCTAATTTTTGATGAGCTTCAGGTAGTTGAGCACTGGGAAAAAGCTATAGAGTCTTTCCGTATAGATTATGATGTGGATATTTATATAACCGGCTCTAACGCCTACCTGCTATCTACAGAGTTTTCCACATACCTTTCAGGCAGATATGTTGAAATACGCATGCTGCCTCTGTCTTTTAAGGAATTTCTTACTTTTTATAGCTTCGCTCCTAACATAACAATAGAAGAAAAGTTTCAAAGATACTTGCAATTTGGCGGTATGCCAATACTTAGGGAATATAACTTCAACGAAGCGAGGATTAACCAAGCCTTGGAAGGCATATATTCAACCATAGTACTTAGGGATATTGTCGGGCGCAATAACCAAATTGACCAAGACACTCTGCATAAAATAATGCTGTTTCTATGCTCCAATATAGGCAGCATAACATCTCCAAATAACATAGCCAATGTATTATCCGGCGACAAGCGCAGCAACATAGCAGGCAAAACGGTAAACAGGTACATATCTCTGTTAAAAAACGCCTTTATTTTCCAATCCGTCGGCAGGTACGATATTAAGGGAAAACAGCTATTAAAAACGCTTGAAAAGAACTATATAATAGATATTGGCTTTCGCAATATGCTGCTCGGCTATAGGGATACAGATAGGGGGCATATATTGGAAAACATAGTGTATTTAGAACTTCTCCGCCGCGATTACAGAGTTTATATAGGCAAGGTAGGCGAAAATGAAATAGACTTTGTTGCTGAAAAGCCCGATGATAAACTCTACATACAGGTTACAGAGAGTATGCAATCCCCAGAAACGCGGGAAAGAGAACTTAAGCCTTTAAATATGATACCCGATAATTATGAGAAAATAGTATTATCCATGGATAGAAGCTATATTAATTCCTACGATGGAATAAGAAACCTATATTTAATAGATTGGCTATTATCATAGTACCATAATTCCCCTATATATTTAAATTAGAATTTGTTATAAAAAATCCGCACAAAACATGCGAACTTTGTATTTATATGGCTATATAGCTATTTCTCTTCCTTTATCTCTTGGAATACTACCTTATCGCCAACTTGTAGGAAGGTATTGCCAAGAGGTACTATGGTTTCGTCACCGCGCATAAGCATTATTATGATTAGGCTTTCAGGCAGATTAAGGTCTTTAATATATTTATCCGCCCATTTATGGCCCTTGGGTATGGTGAACTCCACTAGGTCGCCTCCGCTGGTATCGAAGTATTTGGCACCGCCGAGTACTATAGTGTCTTCCTCCTCTATTACTACGCTGCCGCGCGGCACTACTGCCTTGCCGTCCCTTTCTATTTTAGCGACAATAAAGTCAAATGTAAGGTTTAAATCCCTAACCTCCATTCCCGCAAGGTGGCTGCCCTTATCTATCTGAGTTTTAAGGAAACCTATCTCCGCCTTGTCTTGGTAGTAGTTGAATGTCTGGAGTACTGTATCGTTTGGATCCAGCATATCAAGCCTTCTTGATGCAGGGGGCATAAGGCTGCCCTGAATCAGCGAACTTAGCACGCATATGCCGAAAACTATATGGTATATATCGCTGGAGAACGTCGCGCCGCTGTTTATAACCATTATAGCAAAGGCTATTGCAGCAGCGCCTCTAATACCGGCTAGGGATATCATGTGCAGCTGGTTTTTGTGCAGCTTAAAGGGAAGCATTAGCCCCCATACACTTGCAGGACGGGCGACTATGGTCATAAACATCATTATAGCAAAGGCTATGGGGAATGTTTTAATAAAGCCTTGGAAATTACTTAATAACCCCAGTATAAAGAACAGTGCTATCTGCATTATTTCGGAGAAACCGTCAAAGAAGAACACTATATCCCTCTTACCTCTAAACTCTATATTGCCAAGGTATATACCCAGTATATACAGCGATATATAGCCGTTCCCGCCAAGCAAATCCGCTGTTGCGTATGTGATGAGCATAGCTGCCGCCATAAACACTGCGGAAAGCCCATCTTGCCTTACCTTTTGATAGCGCAGGTATTTGCCCAAAAGAAATGCATAAATAAAACCTACCGCAAGCCCTATTGCAACTTGCGAGAGTATCAGCAGAGGAACAGACACCTTAGAGCCTAGTATTACCGATAGGAAAACCATAGTCATAGTGTAGGCGGTAGGGTCGTTCGAGCCGCTCTCAAGCTCAAGCAAGGGGGCAGTGTTGTATTTAAGGTTTAGATTTTTTGAGCGCAATATGTTAGACACGCTTGCATAGTCGGTAGAACCTACTATGGAGCCTACAAGCATACCCTCAAGCATGGAAAAACCAAGTATAAAGTGGCAGAACAAACCTGTAAGGAGCGCGGTTGTTACAACGCCAAGCGAGCTTAGTATTATGGCTTCCTTTGCAACGGGTTTTGTCATGTTCCAGTTGGTACCAAAACCACCGTAGAACATTATTACCATAAGGGCGAAAGTGGCAAGACCGTCGGCGAACTGATAATCATCAAATTCAAACCCGAGCAGACCAAAGCCCATACCCAGCACTATAAACAGCAACAGGGCGGGTATACCATGCTTACTTGATATCCTTATAGCAAAAAGCGCTAGTATTAGAATTATACCTATCAACAGATGCTCCATATATTTTCTCCTTACATAGCTTTTGCATACATTAAAAGCTCAATCAGCACCAACACTGC
>DUQK01000065.1 GCA_012837835.1 Christensenellaceae bacterium
GCTTGAGGTTGGTAATGACCTGCGTCATATTCACCAAGCTGAGGATACAAAGACAGCGCTAGAGAAACATGAGTATTTCTGTAAGAAATGGAGCTTTAAATACCCCAAAGTGATTACCTTACTGAATAGGCACATAACCTGTTTACCTTTCTAGAGTTTGCTAAAGCTATTCAAAGAAGCCTTTATACCAATAATATTATTGAAAACTTCAACAAACGTATTAAGAAACAGACGAAGGTGAAAGAACAGTTTCCCAACGAAAACGCATTTAACCGCTGTGCATGTACAATCTCGATGATTTACAACGAACGTTTTTGCTTAAGAATCCACAAAGGATTTAGAAAAGTTCAAGCGGAACTAAGCGAAATGTTTGAAAAAACCGCTTCCCTCTAAAGGGAAGCAGCTGATGGCTTAACAATATTTACAAGAATGGTTACACAAAACTATTGACACTACCAGCGTTTTTTTTGTTTGAAACCCCGTCAAGATCTTTTTACATTTTAATTTGTATAGGGGTTGTTTTTACGCCTAATTACCCATTAAAAAAGGGAAGAGTATGCACCGTATGTTCTTCCTTGGGGTTTATTGATAAAAAATCATCTTTAAGCAGTATGTTTCCAAGCTGCACAGCATGTATACCATAGCGCTTGCGTATGTTAAACACCGCGCTTTCAAGCGCTTCTATTTTAGTATCTACAGGGGAGAACATGCTTAGCTGCTCGGGAGCATCGTATGGAACAAGGCTGCTTATTTTAACACCTATTGAGCGCAGCGGGAGGTGTTTTTCAAAGCCCTTTGATATAAACAGCTCCATTGCGCTGTCTATAATATCTCTGCAAAGAGCAGTATAACGCGGCAGAGTTTTTTGCGCGCCGCTTATATTTAAGTTTGTATCTCTAACAGATATTGATACGCATTTGCCCTTAAGATAAGCTTCACGAACTCTAGTTGATACAGATTGGGCAAGTATAGTAAACACGCATCTTACATCCTCTAAATCCCTCATATCCCTTGGGGTGGTGGTACTGTTGCCTATGCTTTTTACATCCGCTTCATGCCCTGTTTTCATTACGGGGCTTCTGTCAAGCCCGTTTGCGTTAGCGTGGTGCATATAGCCAAGCTTACCAAACCAATTTTTAAGGCATTCGGGGGGAGTTTTGGCTACATCGCCTATGGTGCGTATTCCGTATTTATTAAGCTTCTGACGGGTTTTATTACCTATAAATATCATATAGCTTGCGGGGAGCGGCCATACTATGGATTTATAGTTGTCCTCGCTTATAAGCGTAGTAGCGTCAGGTTTTTTATAATCGCTGGCGAGCTTCGCGAACACCTTATTGTAGCTAACCCCCACAGAAAGCGTTATGCCTAGCTCCTTTTTAGCTCTTTCGCGCAGGTATAAAGCAGCCTCCTTCCCTGTTTTAAGGGTAGTATCTCTTGAGCTTAAATCTATCCAGCACTCATCAAGCCCAAAGTTTTCAACCACGGGACTAAGCCCATCGTACATTTCCCTAAGCTTACGGCTTACTGATATATAGTGCTTAAAATCCGGCGGAAGTATGGTGAGATTAGGGCAGAGCTTCCTCGCCTGCCAAAGGGGCATAGCCGTTTTTACTCCGTAGCTTTTAGCTTCGGTATTACTTGCTAGTATTATACCGTGGCGCATTTCCTCGCTTCCGCCAACTGAGACGGGTTTGTTTTTAATCTCCGGTCGCCTTGCTATTTCGCAGCTTGCATAGAAAGAATTAGCGTCAGAGTGCAGTATTGTTCGCATAATCCCACCCCCTGTACGCATTATATATCGAACATAAGTTCTTGTAAAGGGCTTTTTGCGGGAACACTTTTCGTGTAATTACAGGTTTGGCGAACGCATAATCGATTTTGTGTTGAATATATGTGTATAGGTAATAAACGAACGGAAATATATTATCTCCCTACATATTTTCAAAATGTTAAAGTACATACAATCATACTATTTGCACAAAACAGTCAAAAAAGATAAAATGCAATAAAAGGGGGACGTTTGTGGAAAAGCAGATAGAGCGCAAGGAAAAAAGAGGTCAAAGACGGCAGAGGCACAAACGGTACAGAGTACCTGTTGTGGCTGTGGTTGCTTTGTGCTTTGTGCTTATTGCGCTTAGCGCCATGATAAGTCGCCGCATTGACGATAGGATAAAAGAAAAGGAGCTGCTGCTATCTGAAACCCGCTACAAGACAGAGATGCAGCAGATACATCTTCAAAAGCTTAAGGACCAGCTTCAAAGAGCCGGCAGCGACGCTTATATAGCAAACATAGCCCGCACGGAGTACGGCTATATTGCGCCCGGCGAAATACGCTTTGTTATAACAAACCCCTCTGTACTCTGGGGCGCAGAAGGCCCTCCTGAAGAATTTAAGAACAAATGAAAAAGCTTGCGGCAATAATTATAGGCTCAAACTCAACAAGGATGCTCGTTGCGGACATGCCTTTATTTTTGCGCCCTCATATGGAAAGGCACGAAACCCGCCTTTTATCTTCATTAAATAGCGAAGGCTATTTAAGCGCACATACTATAGAGGATATGGCGCAGCTTATACTTAAGCTATACAATAAAGCAAAAAATCTGGGGGTACATGCAATATGCCTTGCTGCAACAAGTGCAACTAGGGACGCAAAAAACGCATATGAGCTTATAAAAGCTATAAAGGAAAAAACTGGGCTTTGCCTAAAGACGCTTTCAGGCGAGGAAGAGGCAAGGCTTTCATATATAGGCGCGGGCGATGAAAATGAACCATATGCAATGATAGACATAGGCGGCGGCTCAACTGAGATAGCCTGCGAAAATAAGAGTCTAAGCTTTCAGATGGGCGCGCTTAGATTATATAATATGCATGATGTTACATCTGTTAAAAGCACAGAAGAAGCAATAGATGAGGCAAAGAGAGTATTTGTAAATTGCGACAATTTTAATTTTGACAAATGGTATTTTGTAGGCGGCACAGCAAGTGTAATAGCCAGAATGTATATAAAAAGCGACGATTATTCTCTGCTTAAAAGCGATGTTAAAATAAGCATAGATTATGCCAAAGAAGCGCTTAAACAACTTGCAACTACCCCAAAGGAGAAGCGCAGCAATATTATAGGCGTTCCGCATGATAGGGTTGATATATTGCCAACGGGAATAGCCGTGCTCATAGCTGCAATGGAATGCCTTAATATACCCCATATATACGCAAGCGATAGAAATAATCTTTTTGGCGCGCTTAAGCAGTATGGAATGGATTCTGGTATTGTTAAATTTGTAAATATACAATAAATACTGGTTTGGTCTTTACCCAATTACATATATTTAAATAAATGAACTTATACTTATCTCAGTTTAAAGCAGCGCATAGATTGTAGCGAATTTTTTGATTTGGCAAAGCTTGGCGAAGGAAACATAGCGGTGCTATATTGACTGAGCAAAGCAAAGACAAATCGGAAAAGGCGCACAA
>DUQK01000066.1 GCA_012837835.1 Christensenellaceae bacterium
AAGGTCGTCAACTATGGAGAGTAATAAAAAACTTACTGCGCTTATAATAATGGACGGTCTTGGCGAGAGGACTGCTATTGAAGGTAACGCTGTAAAGCTTGCCGGTACCCCAAACCTTGACAGGCTTAAGCAAAAATACCCTTGGCAGCTTATAGGCGCCTCGGGTATGGATGTAGGGCTGCCTGACGGGCAGATGGGCAACAGCGAAGTCGGGCACCTTAACATAGGCGCAGGAAGAATAGTGTATCAGGAGCTCACCCGCATAAGCCGTGATATAGAAACCGGCGCATTCTTTGAAAACAAAGCGCTGCTCTGGGCTATGGATAAGGCTAAGAAAAAAGACGCTAAGCTCCACCTTATAGGCCTTCTTTCAGATGGCGGCGTGCATAGCCATATAACCCACCTGTTTGCACTGCTTAATATGGCAAAGCAAAAGGGCATAAAGGATGTACTAGTCCACTGTCTTATGGACGGTAGGGACGTTGCCCCCGATAGCGGTATAGACTATATCCGCCAGCTTGAGCATGAGCTTAACCGCCTTGGCGTAGGCAGGATTGCAAGCGTACAGGGCAGGTACTATGGCATGGATAGGGATAATATATGGGATAGGGTAAAGCTGGGTTACGATGCCATAGCTTTAGGCGAAGGCGTTGTAGCTGAAAGCGCAGAAAAAGCTGTGCTGGATAGCTATGCTGAAGGCGTTATGGATGAATTTATCATTCCCGTTGTAATACCTTTTGAAGGCAAAACCTCTAAGGTAGAGAGCGGGGACAGCATAATCTTCTATAACTTTAGGCCCGATAGGGCAAGGCAGCTAACCCGCGCATTTACCGAAAAAAGTTTTAACAGCTTTGAAAGACAGTATATACCCACCCAGTTTGTTACCATGACACGCTATGACGAAACGCTTACCAACCTAAAGGTAGTAAACCCGCCTGAGGAGCTTACCAATACATTTGGAGATTATATATCTTCACTTGGCAAAACGCAGCTTCGTATAGCCGAAACGCAGAAATACGCACATGTAACATTCTTTTTCAGCGGCGGTAATGAGGAACTTGTACCGGGCGAAGATAGAATACTTATAGATTCCGACAAGAAAGTACCTACCTTCGATAAAAAACCCGAGATGAGCGCACCTCAAGTAACTGAGGAAGCCTTAAAGCAAATACGCTCCGGCAAGTATGATGTTATGATACTCAACTTCGCCAACTGCGACATGGTAGGACATACAGGCATACTTGAAGCGGCAGAAAAGGCAGTAAAAGAGGTAGATAAGGATGTAGGCATACTGGTTGATGAAATTATCCGCTTTGGCGGTATAGCATTTGTAACTGCAGACCACGGCAACGCAGAGCAGATGTTCGATGAAAACGGCGGTCCATTCACCGCCCATACAACAAACCCCGTACCCTTTATAGCCTGCGGGGAGGAATTTATAGGCAGGACAGTCAGGTCCGGCGGTAAACTGTGTGACATAGCTCCTACAATGCTTAAAGCCATGGGCATACAGCAGCCCACAGATATGACGGGAGCTCCGCTTATATAAGGTAAACAAACTAAAAGCCTGTGCGAATAAATCGTACGGGCTTTTTTTATATTTAGGCGCAGCTATAAGCTGTACAAAATTAAGTTATATACTTTGTTTTTTCCCTAAGTACTGAGAAGAATTTACTTATGGCTCCTTAGGCAAGAAGTTCCATGATTTGCTGCCTTCGGGTATCATTTGAAGCTCGGTACGGTAGAATGTAAATATGCAGTAGTCTATTACATCGGGGTTAGGGTTGGAGCCTGTTAGGTGGATTACGCCCGGGCTTACATAAAAGTAGCCGGTTGTTATAGGTATCCCGCTGCGCATAGCATATATAGCCTTGCCTGTGTATGTACAGGTAAGTGCAGGGTCTACCATGTATATATTGCCGAGCCTTCCCATAAGCTTGCCGTTTCTAATGCCTATGTATATGGGCGGGGGCATATTCCCGCCGGACATTTGGTTTATATCTTCCGGGGATATTTCTATTGTCATGGGCGGCTCCTTTATGCCTACAACGCCGCCTGTAAGCTCCCACACGCCCTCAAAATCGGCAAGCGTAGCGGGTATTGCGGCGGCATAATCCTCCTCAATTAAAAAGTCGGGCTGGGGACGTTCAAAGTTACGGTTATCCTCGCCTTCAAGCACTCCGTCCTTATACCAGAGTACTTCAAAATAGTTGCCGTCAAGATCTTGTATATCAACCATAACTATATCATCCAGCATGATTTCAGCCTTCCAAGTAATGGGTATTTCCTGGGAAGAGTTTTTCATAGTGCCTGTACCGTCGGGGTTTAAGTTAAGCTCCCAAGGGTCTGCGGCGGCGTTTGTCTGTATCCAGCTGCCCTCAAAGCCATCCATTGGTTCAATAGTAATCTCTTCATCGGCAGCAAAAATTGGTGATAGAGCAGCGAGCAGCAGCGCCACAAGCAACAGAGATAGTATTTTTTTCATAGTTTCACCTTTCTGTTTATATATCGGGTTTAATATTAAAAAAAGTAGTTCAAAAACCGAGGATTATTTTAATAATTATTTTTAGACACATGACAAATACTCATTAAAAACGTGCCCCGTGATAGGGATATACGGGGCACGTTTACTAAATATTATATATTAATCCATAAGGTCAATTAGTTCGTACATGCGCTCCAGATAATACTCATCTTCCAGGGAGAAGGGTGTTATATATTCCGAGTTGCGTTTATAGCTTACGGGGCAGTTTATGTACATAAGCACATAGTTATCAACGCCCAAGCGGCTCATAACATTTACAGGCATATCAAATGGAATATCAACTTTTTTAAGTTTAGAAGGTTTTATGGTACTTACTGAACTAATATCCTCAAAGAATGTAAGAATGCCGTCCTTGATTTTAACGCCGGGATACATCTGCGGGCTTACAGTTACCATGCCCTGCCTTATTGTTACTATTAATTCGCCTACTGTATGCATGGCATTGGATACAAGGAGGAATACATAATCACCATCAAAGGAGAGATCCATAGGGGTGAACATCTCATAGCCTTTGGTAAGGTCGTCCCTAAACATTATGAACAGAGGTCCTTCTGATGTTACAAATTTGCCCGACTTTGGAACTTTAGTCTTAGGCTTGCCGGGGTTTACAGGCACTTTAGGTGTTTTATCCTCAGGAATCTCTGGAGGGTTAAGTATATCATCAAGTACATCCTTGGGAACCCTAGGCATTTTTGGTGGATATTTAGTCTTTGGCGTGGGTGTTGGGATGATTTTAATAAAATCTTTACTAGGAATCTTAGGTTTTGGCGTAGGTGTTGGGAAAATTTTAATAAGATCTTTACTAGGAATCTTAAGTTTTGGCGTAGGTGTTGGGATAATTTTAATAAGATCGGGATTTATCTTTGTGGCATATACTATGGGCACTGTTAGGGTTATGAGCATTACAACTAGAAGCAGCAGAGATAAGGTTTTTTTCATGATTCTTTCACCTTCCTATTTGTTTTTATGGATTTATTGAAACATAATAAGTCTACCAATTGAAGCTTGCTTAAACAACTGCACTTTAGGGTAGTATTCGGTTCAACTGCACCTATACTTTAGGGTAGGTAGGCGCATAATAAAAGGCAGTTTAAGGGTTTTTTTATTATAAGGGGGCTACACTGTCTTTAAACATGAAAAAACAGGATTATGAAAGCAAGAAAATACAGCCGCCGATGTAGACGGCACATTTAAATTTGTATGTGCTTAATCCCTAAGGATTTATTAAATAATATTCGCTATTTGTCTAAGAAAAGCGCCATAAGCTCCCCTCTTGAGGTAACGTCAGCCTTGCGGTAGGCATTTAGCGCGTGGAACTTAACTGTGTTTTGGGATATATATAGTTCCGCCGCGCACTGTTTATAGGTCATGCCTTTGAGAAGACATTTAACAACTTCTTTCTCCCGTGCGGTAAAGCCGTAATTTAGCACAAGCTGCTTGTGTTTTTCCTGTGTATTTTCCTGTACCGCCACCTTTATAAATAGCTGCTGGGATATTAGGGGCATCATAAGGATAAACAGCACAAAAAGACAAATTGTTGTTAGTGTACCTACAAGCGGCATCATCTCAGGCGCTTTTTTGGCTAATATGCCGGGTACTATGTGCAGCAGCAGGGAAGCATTGAATATAAAGGCAAGTATCAACTTGAAAAGCCTTAAATTAACAAACCTGTTAAGCACGAGTCCCAGCAGATAATAAGAAGCTATAAAGCCCATGTGGGAAAAACCTTGTGTCATGCTGGCTGTAAGAATTCCATGGCTACTTGAAAGCAGTAGGCGTAATATAAATGTACCTGTCATTCCGATAAAAAATATATTGCACATATGCCATATTTTAAACTTCGCCGCCACATATATTATTATACACAGCGCAAACACAACTAGCCCTGAAAGACCGCTTATTAGCTGGGAGGGGGAAGCGGGCAGATAGCTGTAAAAAAATACTATAGCCCTATGGGCGAAGAAAAAAAATAATGCCGGCGCAAGTTTTTTGCCATGACCGTGTATTGATTTGTTTTTAATATGTTCAAAATCTTGCGTATTATATAGTGTAAGACATCCGGTGCTTACAAGCACCTGCAGAGCAACGAAAACTTTGCCGCTTTCGCTTCCAAGGGGAACAAGGGCTATGAACAACTGAAAAAACAGACAAAAAAGAGAGGTTATAGCTGCGCCTATAAGCCGCTCCGTATCATTAAGCGCGCAGGCAAAGCCGAATAGCTGAAAACCGGAACAGCCGCCAAGTAGCAGTGAAAAAATAATACCCGCTAATGTAGCAAAGGGACCTATAGGTAAAATTAACCAAAACACAAAGGTAAATGCCATAAGTACCGCCAAATGACGTGCGTACCTAGCAATGGTTTCAAGTTTTACAAAGGCGAAAAGCAGCCCTATTCCTATTGAATAGGAAATTCCCATCAAAAAAATGCTGTTAAGCCCAAATATTGGATAGGCATCGGTAATTAAGCTGTTCTTCATACCTGGGAAAATGGGTGCAAGGGAAAACATAAGCATATATTTAATATGTTCAGAGCGTAGCTCCTGCTTGAGAGAGCGAAAGCTTTGCATAAGTGAGTCTTTATTTTTGCGGGATTTTTGAGAAAATAGCGGCAATTTCTTCCTCCTTTGAAGCCGTTTGTAAGAGGAACTTCTACTATAATTATATCATATAATTTATTATTGGCAAAATTATTACTTACCCAAAAGGATAGGACAAATTTCCTTTTTTATCGAAATACTATCCATACGGATAGGTATACGCGGCATATTACGTGTATGAAAACAGATAAAACATATATCCTATCAATGCTTTAAGGGAGAAAAGCAGTATACATAATATCAAAACAATCTAATATCAAACCCTAGTTTAAAGCCGTTGGATGTTATAATAAATACTTGCCAACGGGCAGTCTATGCGATATATTTATTGCGTTGTTTTATTATTTTAAGGAGTGTATATGCTGAGAGAGGACATACGCAACATAGCGATAATAGCCCATGTAGACCACGGAAAGACAAGTCTGGTAGACCAAATGCTAAAGCAGAGCGGGGTGTTCCACCAGAACCAGCAAGTAGATGATAGGGTTATGGATTCAGGCGCAATAGAGCGGGAGAGGGGTATAACCATACTAGCCAAGAACACCGCGGTGCATTACAAGGGCGTAAAAATAAACATAATAGATACACCGGGCCATGCCGATTTTTCGGGCGAAGTGGAGCGCGTGCTTAAAATAGCCGATGGGGTGCTGCTATTAATAGACAGCTTTGAAGGACCTATGCCGCAGACCCGTTTTGTGCTTAAAAAAGCGCTGGATTTAAAGCTTAAGGTGCTGCCTGTAATAAATAAAATAGACAGGCAGGACGCTAGACCTCTTGAAGTTGTAGATGAACTGCTGGATTTATTTATAGACCTTGGAGCAGACGACAGCACGCTTGATATACCCGTGTGCTTTGTGTCCGCGCGCCTTGGCACTGCCACTTTTGATATAGATAAAAAGGGTGAAGATTTAAGCCCTCTGTTTGATGCAATACTTAAATATGTACCCGCTCCCGTGGGCGATAAGGAAGCGCCGCTTCAGCTGCTTATATCCACAATAGATTATAATGACTATGTGGGCAGGATAGGCATAGGCCGCATAATGCGGGGGGAAATAGACGCAAGCGAAAGCCTTGTGCGAGTAAACATGCAAAAGCCCGAGGAACATACCCCCTTTAAGCTTATAGATTTAAGTGTGTTTGATGGGCTTACGAAGCTTAAAGTAGATAGCGCATACATAGGGGATATAGTGGCTATATCAGGGCTTTCAGATATTTCCATAGGCGATACCATATGCACTGCGGATAAACTGGAAGCGCTGCCATTTGTAGCTATAGGCGAGCCTACTGTATCTATGACATTTTCTGTAAACGACAGCCCCTTTGCGGCTAGGGAAGGCAGCCTTGTTACAAGCAGGCACCTTAGGGCAAGGCTTTTTAGAGAAGCCGAGAGCGATGTAAGCTTAAAGGTGGCAGAAGGTGAAACACCCGACAGCTTTGTAGTATCCGGCAGGGGAGAACTGCACCTTTCCGTGCTTATAGAAAATATGCGCAGGCAAGGCTATGAATTTCAGGTGAGCCGTCCCAAAGTTATCACTAAAATTATAGATGGTGAGCTGTGCGAACCCATGGAGCGCCTGCATATAGATGTGCCGCAGGCGTATGTAGGCGCTGTAATAGAAAAACTAGGCAGGCGGCGCGGCACCCTTGAAAGTATGCATGGCAGTGAGCGCGTTCGTATGGAGTTTATTATACCCGCAAGGGGTCTTCTTGGTTATAGAAGCGAATTTTTAACCGATACAAGGGGCGAGGGCATACTTGCCGCAGTGTTTGAAAGGTATGAACCTATGCATGGC
>DUQK01000067.1 GCA_012837835.1 Christensenellaceae bacterium
AGGATGTGACTTTGAATTGTTTTTTCGTTTGACCAACCAGCTTGATAACTGCTTCCGTCACTTCCTTGAGAACCTTGGTATCGATATCCACAAGCCGAATTTCTCCGCCGTCGATAAAATCTTCTTTCAGAATATCTCCGACTAGGCGCAGAGTAAAAACAGAACTCCCCGCACCGATAAAGGTGAAATTAAAACGACTTCTTCCAAAAAACACGCTTGTTCCTCCAGCATCTATGCACGATGATCTACAGCGCATGCCTTTCTTTGGCGAGGCCTTTCAACACGTTGTCAAGAAAAGATGGTTCCAAGTTTCTTACAGCCAATAGCAGCGCCCCTACAACCGGGGGATAAATCTGCGGCTGCAACTGCAACCCCATTGCTTCAAGCCTGCGTTTCAGCGGATTCAGAAGCACATCTCCTACACGAAAAGTACCGCCGGAATAGGAAACTATTGTGCCTTCTTCGGGGAATCGCAGCTGACTTAGGATAGACCGCACAAGACCAGTCAACTCTTCAGCAGCCTCATCATACAAGCGGATTACCTCATCATCTCCCTGCCTTGCAGCCTCTGCCACAAGATAGTGGAATGAGGCCACCTTGTTGCGGTAGGGCAGGTAGTCGTTTTCCACTTTTGCAATAAACTCAAAATCATCTTTCAGAGCAAACTTCTCTTTGATAATATTATATAGTGGTCCGCGTGACACTCTGTAATCGGACTGCTTGGTGAACAGTTGCATGCCCCGGATTGCCAGCCAATAGCTGCTTCCTTCGTCGCCGATGCGTTCCGACCAGCCGCCGCTTCTTGCGCTTTTTCCGTTTGTATCCACACCAAAGGCGATGGAACCCGTGCCGGAAACCAAGTTGATACCACTCTTCAGCGCCAAAGACCCCGCCCAGCCCACGTGAACATCGTTGACCAGCACAAATCGCGGAAAAATACTGCTAATGCTCGTGCGCAGCATATCATCCATCTGCGCATTTTCGCCATAGTTCGGTATACCGATACATACTGCGCGCAGCGCGCTGATATCCGCACCCACGTCTGCCAAGCACTCATCTCGCAGCTGATGAATCGTTGTCTGCACCGCATTTATGCCGTGCTGGCGATAATCGGTGCTAATACCCTCTCGCTTTGCAACGATATGTCCTTCAAGGTCCATCAAAACGCAGGCGGTTTTGCTGCCGCCCCCATCTATCCCAAGCACAAGACCCTTCTTAGACAAATTAAACTGAGTATTCAATGAATAATAACCCCCTGAACAATACGATTTACTTCACCGCTTGGATTTGGATTGTCGGTTGGTGTTCCGCTTAGCATGGATTTCTCAAGTGACAAGAGCTGGAGGAAAAGCAGTCCCTTCAAATAGGCAGTAAGTTCAGCATATTTCTGTCCCATCAATTCATAATAAAAAACATAATCGACCATATCTGGCGTATCACAGCCTATCGGTACTAGCGCTGCCTGACGGTTTGCACGTTTCTGTAAGACGACTTCGTTAAGCAGGTCCAGATCATAAAGTTGGGTTTTTTGAATCGGAGAGATAAAATGAACGGTTAACGTGGTGTTATTGAGTACAGCCTTGGGACCATGACGAAAACCCATGGGTGTTTCATATGATGCGTTTACTTTTCCATTGGTCAGCTCCAATGATTTGATAGCTCCTTCGTGAGCCAGTCCTTTCAAACCACCGCTGCCCAGATACACTATTCTATCATATTGAAAAGCGGCAATTTTCTGTGCAAGTTCATCCATAGATTTGAATTCTTTTTCAGCGCTGTCCGCAATCAGCCTAATATAGATGCCAAAGTCATCAGCATTCAAGGCAGACAGCACGGCATAAGTACCCAGAATCATGCAACTGACGCTGCTGGTCATGGCAAAGCCAAGGTCACTTGAACCTTCCGGCATATCAAGCACCAATGTTGCACTGGTATCTTTAGCAAGTTTTTCCAGTGTGGAGGATTTTTTGCATACAGCGACGAGGTTATAAAGTTTCTTGATATGCTTCGTCGCCAGTTTGAGCGCTTCCATGCTTTCGGCGCTTTCACCAGACCGAGAGAAACTGACCAATAGAGTGGGTACATCAGCGAGGTGCGATTCAGGAGCGGAAACGATATCCGTGGTTGCGACTGCTTCCGTTCTCAGACCGATTGTCCTTAGCAACATAGCCTGGAGACTTTCCCCGATAAAAGCGGAGGAACCTGCGCCGGTTAAAATGATGCGCAACTGACAAAGAGGCGGCAATTCTTCCATAAAGGCATTGATTTCAGATTGCTGATTCTTCAGCAGCTCTGCCAATCTTTTCCATAAGACAGGTTGTTGTAAAATCTCCTTGGCAGTTGTAAGCGCATGTCGCTCCAGAAAGAATTCTTCTTTTCGACCATATTGTTGCTCAAACATTTCCGTCTACCTGCTTTCATAAAATATTACTATGTTTCCTGTTTGAAAAAAAGAGAAAACATCATTTGCAAATATCGTCTTTTCCTTGGCAACCAAAACTAAAAACTTGTACATTCAATTCATTCCAGAGAGAAGCCTTACTCTGTTCTGTACTTCACAACTAATACTTTCATCAGTCGAAGCACTCACAACTGAAATGCTCTCAACAAAAACCTAATGATTTCCATCCTTTCTAAGGTTTTTAGGCCAATTAAAACGCTACTTGTTATAACAATATTACATCATATCCTTTCGTCTGTCAAGTGGAAAAATAAAATAATAAATATTTGACTTCTCTACATTATATTATTTAATATTTTGCAGAAATTTGTTGGAATCTTGATTGTAATATGCTATGATTACCGCGAATGATAGAAGGAGGTATTTTATAGTTTCGATGATTCCGTCATATCAGCGGTATCTGTCGACTTCTGAGTTTTTGTCAGCAGGCTTTTCCTATTATAGAATTAACAAACTGGTCACAGAAGGAAAACTAATAAAACTAAACAATAAAACATATGAAAGTACAGCCTATAATGGCTATATATCAGATTTTGTGACCGTTTCCGCATATGCTCCTAAAGTAAATCATTATACTGTTGAAAGTAGAATAAGAATTAGAAGAATTAGCATGGATAACGAATCCCAATATTGAAATCAATCAAAAGAAATAGTTGGAGGTATAAAAAAATTGAGAAAACAGGCTTATAAGGTTGAAATTATTTTATGTTGTCTCTTATTGTTAACAGCTACCATAAATGTAAACGCATCGGAAGGCACCTATGTTTCCGATTCAGGAGAACAATTTGAGTATGTCGTAGAAGATGGATATGCTCGCTTAACTGCATATTGGGTTTTGCCAGGCAGGGATACACCGGCAGAAATTCGTGTGCCAAAAGAATTGGGCGGATATCCCCTGAAAGAAATCGGATTGGCTGCCTTTGACAATTGGAACACAATCGAATATCAAGGAGAAACTTATGACTCCTATGACAAAGACAAAGTGCAGCGCATCGTTATTCCTGAAGGCGTAACTACACTCAAAGACGGTGCCTTCACCTGCTGCCATGATGTTTCCGAGATTTCTCTGCCGTCCACTTTAGATACGATAGAAAAAGGATTTGCTTTCCAGCATGTAACCGCTGAAATTGTTCTGGCTGAAGAAAATCAAAACTATATCGTAAACAATGGTTTCCTGATCGACAAAAGAACCGATGCCCTGCTTTATTGTGCTCCCTCTGCAAAGGATCAACCTTTACCCATGGTCAAGCGCATAGAAGCCCATGCACTGGACAACTACGGATACTTTCACCCTGTCCTCACCTTTCCTGAAACCGTAGAATACATAGGCGGATTTAATGCCTATGACCTTGTTGATCTTAAGACCATTGTTGTGCCTGAAAGCGTTGTTGAATTGGCCGATTATGCGTTTTATTGCAATTCAGCGACCAGTGTCGAGCTAAACGAAGGGCTTAAACGCATCGGCGCTTATGCCTTTGCTGAAACCGATATCGACTCTATTGTGGTTCCTTCCACGGTTGAATGGATTGGGTTTGACGCTTTTTCTTGTATGGAAGAAGAAAACATTACCGTGCTCAATCCAAACTGCGTGTGGGAAATAGAAGAAGAATACAATATTCGCCACGAGAATGAATAAAGCAAAGCTCTTTGAATACAGACTTCCAAATCCTAAAGGTATTAGTCAATCAACAGTACCATGGAATCCAAAGGGACGGTTTTTGTGAGAAAAATTTTCGTCAGTGGCAGATATAGCGTTAAAGATCATCGAAAAGAATTACAAGACGCAAAGCGTAGAAGATTTTTGTTCGTAAGGTCCTATGAAGCAATTTACAAAAGGTGCCATAAGCTTAAAGAGAACGGATGAATTTGACCGAGTTTAACAATAAGATAAAAATTTCTATAAAAATTCAGTAAGACATAAATGAATCTGTCTAAATAATATAGCTTACGTTGAATATGCTTTAAAAAAATTGTTTATATGTTTATTGTACCGTAAATTAGGGTAAATTCTGTATAGACAAACCCGCTATGCGGTACGTTTAAGGAGGATTAAACATGAAGAAAAAAGTAGCAGAAATGATGAATGCCCAAATAAATAAGGAACTGTATTCTGCATATCTATATCTTGATTTTTCAAACTATTTTGTAGAGAAAGGACTTGCAGGTCTTGCTAACTGGTATCGCATACAGGCAATGGAAGAGCGCGATCATGCTATGCTGTTCTATGATTATATGCACCACAATAACCAGAAGGTAGCACTGGAAGCCATAGAAAAGCCCACCCGTGGTTACAGTACCCCGCTTGAGGTACTCAAAGCTGCGCTGGAACATGAAGAATATATTACTGCATCTATTGATGAAATCTATGGTGAAGCCATGTCCTGTAAAGATTTCCGTTCCATGCAATTCCTAGATTGGTTTGTGAAAGAACAGGGCGAAGAAGAAGCAAATGCTAATGATTTAATCACTAAGATGGAACTGTTTGGTAATGATCCCAAATCACTGTATCTTTTGGATGCAGAACTGGGCGCAAGAGTGTACACCCCGCCTACACTTGTTGTAGGATAATTCTATACAAACTATTTATTTCTCTGCACCAGTGGGGCATAGTGTGTCAAAAAGGTCGTTTATACACGGCCTTTTTTGCTATAAGTAACCTAGTGATAAATATTATTTCAATAATAAAACAAGCGGAATCATATTCAAAAAAGCAATAGCATATTTATTATTTTATGGATATCCTATTTTTGCAAAATTTCACTTGAATACATAACCTAAAAAGGCGGAGGAGAAACTCTATTGAACTCTCCCCGCCTATAACTATATTATGTTAGCTTATTATTTTTTGACAATACCAAAGCTGTCCATTATATAGGGGGTGTCGCCTTGGTTTCGGTCAATCTCATAAACCACTGCAGTAATGCGCTCTGGGGTTACATTTAGTTCTACAAATGTTTGAATAATGCTGCGCGGGGGGCGCTTGACGTCCTCTTCGGTGGCATATTTGGCAGCAGTGTGTTCCGGAGCGTTAAGGAACTTATCGTAATAGGCTGCGTCATAGTTTACAATGTCTTTGTTCCTATAGTATACCTTGGGACCAGCGGTGTTGGGGATTAAATAAACGACGCCGTCAGGATCTTCCATATGGTTGATAGCAAGGTCTGAATATGTGATTTCAACCATCTTAGGTTCCTGTGCTTCGCCCTTTGCGTTGATAGGCTTTGTTACCGCATAGATATGGTCATGCCCTTGAAGCACTAAATCTATGCCCAATTCTGCAAATATGGGAGCTACCAATGTACGCACGCCGTTTGCATCCATGATGTCGCCATCTGTTGCGTGGTTAGAAGTAGTGTAGGGGCCTTTGTGCATAACTACAATCTGCCAGTCTACGCCACGCTCTTTTGCCTGTGCAGCATCCTGTTTAAGCCATGCAATTTGCCTGGGGGTGAAGTTTGCATATTCGGGTGAATCCTCATTAGTGTTGAGCATTATAAAGTGGGTGTTTTCATAATCAAAGCTGAAATATACGCCGGTTTTGGTGGAAGAGCCTTCTACCGGCTCCACGTTGAAATGCTCGTAGAAGGACTGGTTATCCTCATCATGGTTGCCGGCTATCGCCATAAAGGGCAGGTTGTAAAGGGTGTCGTCCGCAGCATCTAAAACCCAGCCCCACTCTTCTTCTTTAAGACCTGTGTCTACTATGTCGCCGTTTATCATCATAAAATCGGCTTCCTTAACAGTGTCATACGCAATGCCGAATGTGCTTGCGGAAAGTTCCGCTTCCTCAATGTTTTTAGCCTGCGAATCCGCGAGGTTAATAAAGGTAAACTCTCCGTCCCTGTTATCCGTGGTAAATGTACCGGTTTGGCTCCATAAGCCAAGATTTGCATCGCCTACGCGGAATGCATAAGTAGTTCCTGGTGTAAGGTCAGTAGCAATGGCTTTATGCAGGAGATATTGGGGGGCGTTTGTGGACGTATAAAAGCGTCCCTTATATTTCTGAGCGGCGGAAAAATCCGGCTCGGCGTTTTCTTTTGCAATTACAACTTCAACATCGCTGCCAACGGATGCTTGGCTGGTATACCAGGTAAAGCCCATCTGGGTAGAAGTATCGCCACTATAAGTCATAACAAAACGGCTGATTTCTCCAACTTCCACATCGGGGTTGGGGAGTGCGGTTGCGGTATAGTCTATTTCGGGAACTAGGGTCAATTCACTAACGGCAACCATGCCAAGTTCAAACCAAAGGTCGCTTGAGCCGCCATCGTCCTGGTGGACTTCTGCGGCAATCACATTGTTTCCAACAACTAGGGAAGGCAGGTCGGTTAGAGGCAGCACAAAGGTTTCTTCCTTGGGCTTGAATTTAGCGCCGGTGGTATAAACTACATCAACGCCTTCATCTATTCCGCGGCGGAAAATTTCTTTGCCGTTTAAGTATATTACAGCACCGTCATCTACGTGGATATAAAATTCTATGCCCACGAAAGAATCAAGTGCAGGAATTTCAACCTCTGTCATAACATAGGTGGTCATGTGTTTGTCGTTTTCGTTGTCGCCATAGCTTACTTCAGTTGCCAAGGGCAGGGTGGGGTCTGTTTCGGACACTTCATCCCCGAAACCAAGGGGGGCGGGTCCTTCTTTCCAGCTGGAAGAATCAGCCTTCTCAGCCCAGTCTTTCCCTAAATCTACTCCGTCATCCAAATACTTCCATGTTGCGTTGCGCGGTAAAAGCTCTAAACGGTCATCTGCGGTGAAGGCAGCGGTAGACAGCAGCAAAGCAGCTACAACCAGCAGCAACAAGGCTTTCATATTTCTCTTCATAAACATATATACTCCTTTTCTTCTGATTTTCTGAGAAACCATTTTTATGGTAAATCTGTCATGTGAAATTCGGGTACAATTTCTGTAAATTTAAAGTAAAAAACCGCCGTATAAATGCGGCAGTTTTGATGTTGAATTTAGATTATAAAAGCTTGGTTTATCTCTTTAGCTAATAGTACCGTGTTCACATCGCGGGGGGGCGATCACAATGGATTATAATTAAACGAACAGCCCTTGTAGTATATGATTCAAGGAACTGTTCTGTTTCTGGGGTTTTTTTGCTGTGCTATGTCATATGTTCATATAGAAAATGCAATAATATGTAAATAAGCTTTATGTTAAACATATCTTTTTATTGCGGTTTGTGGTAGAATCCGTCCATATAAAAAGCACTAGGAGGCACAACATGAATCGAGAAAAGGCGAACCGCTTTTATTTCGGAATAGGTACATTGGGCAGGGATATGTTCTACACTACGGTGTCTATGTATCTTATGTTCTATCTTACGGATGTTCTCAACCTGCCGGATTCAACCATGTGGTGGATGACTCTGGTTTTTACCCTGCTGCGCATATTCGACGCACTTAATGACCCCTTTATGGGAATGTTGGTTGATAATAGTACCAGCCGCTTTGGAAAGTTTAAGCCGGGTATTGCGTTTGGCGCGGTTACGGGCGGAATATTCATGCTGCTTATGTTCACAGATATGGGGCTTAAAGATGGAGCATATATATTAGTGTTTACGATTGCTTATCTGGGGTGGGATATATGCTATGGTATAAATGATATTGCCTATTGGTCTATGCTCCCCGCGCTATCGCTTGACCAAAAGGAGAGGGAAAAGACAGGCGCATTTGCTCGCATATGTGCAAACATAGGTATGTATGTGGTGGTGGTAGGTATACTTCCCGTAACGCAGGCGCTTACCAAAAGTCTTGGAGATGCAAAGCAGGCTTGGTTTGTATTTGCGCTTGGCGTTGTTATTATGATGCTGTTTACTCAGTTGTTTACGCTAATAGGTGTTAAGGAAAATAGAGGGCAATTTAAAAAGGAAGAAAAAACCACATTGCGCGATATGCTAAGTTGTATACTTCATAACGACCAATTGTTGTATGTTACGCTATCTATGGCGATTTTTATGATAGGCTATACTACTACTGCCAGCTTTGGCGTGTACTATTTTAAATATGTATACGGGGACGAGGGTATGTATTCGGTATTCGCACTGGTACTTGGTGTTGCACAGCTAACAGCGCTTATTGTGTTTCCAATATTCAGCAAGCGCATGAATAGAAAGAAAATGTACCGTCTAGGGACAGGGCTTGTAGTGCCGGGATATTTGCTGTTTTTCTTTTCACCTATGAATATGATATTTATAGGAATATCTGGCTTGCTTATATTTATAGGTCAGGCATTTATACAGCTGCTCATGATGATGTTCCTTACAGATACCATAGAATACGGGCAATTAAAGCTTGGGCGCCGCAATGATGCAGTAACTTTTTCTTTGCAGCCGGTAATAAATAAGCTTGGCGGTGCGGTTTCAAGCGGTATTGTAGGCGTAACGCTTATATTAACAGGAATAAACAGCGCGAAAAGTGCAGAGGAGGTAAGCTCTGCTGGCGTAATGGGGCTTAAAATATCTATGCTAATACTGCCTTTGATAATGATAGTGATAGGCTATTATATATGGGAAAAGAAGTACAAAATAGATGAAAAAGAATATGCCCGCATAGTTGGTGAGCTTAAAGCTAGAGGGGATTTGTTGGAAGGCTGATGTCAATTTTTGAAATGATTTTTCTTTAAAATAGATATTATGAGTTTTTATCTCGTATATGAGGATTGTTTCATTTCTAAGTAATATTATTTTTGACTAAGATGCTTCTTCTGAGTTTTATTATATTTGAGCCTTATAGCTACTCGTTTATATGTTGCTTGAGCTTCTCAAAGAGCTTTGGAAACAGTTTGATTATTATCTTTCCGAGAGGAATTACAATTAAGTGTTTGATACAGATTTTTAATCCACCAAATATAGGTCTAAGCGTGGCAGAATAAAACCTTTTTAAGTAAATAAATTGTGTACAATCTATTATGAACAACTCAAACCGGATCATCTTTATGCGATATTTTGCGTTTATTGCATTTTCTTTGGCTTTAGGATTGCATGATATATCATTAACAAAGAAACCAAGAGCTTCATTGCTTTTTACATTGCTAAAATTACTGAGACCGACTTCTTTACGTATGGTTTTTAGCATATTACCAACTAAATAGATGAGAATGTCGTTGCTATAGTATTTGCTTTGTTTTATTAAGGGGTTTGACGAATACTCCCTAAAAAACAAATATTGTTTATATAGTGTTTTTGAACCATACAATAGTAAAGATGAACCCGTATCAAAAAAAGATTTTTGAAGCTCTTCTGTTAAGATTAGTTCACCCTCTTTTTTGGTAGTGTCAATAGTTTTGTGTAACCAATCTTGTAAATATTGTTAAGCCATCAGCTGCTTCCCCCTAGGGGGAAGCGGTTTTTTCAAACATTTCGCTTAGTTCAGCTTGAACTTTTGCAAATCC
>DUQK01000068.1 GCA_012837835.1 Christensenellaceae bacterium
GTGGTAAAATGGTTCATAGAGAGGTCTCCTTTTCATTGTTTTTGTAGGCTAACAAATTTTACAAGAAAAGGACCTCTTTTGCTATCCACTTTCCTACTAGAGGTTACACATAATATTGTACGCTATGGGGAAATATTTGTTCGGTTTACATAATTAAATAATAATGCCTTATTTGACGTATAAACTGATATATGTTAGAATACCTCATGATATAGCAATATTTTTAATGGCTTTTTATATTTTTCGAGGAGTTAATATGGCAAACAGAGATTGTGTGTCGCCTAGCTATGGCAAGCGAAGAAAAATTATAAACTATTTAAACCAGTATTGGCAAGTGTATTTATTGTTAATTCCAGTTATAGCATACTATATTGTTTTTCACTATATGCCTATGCTGGGTATTCAAATGGCATTTAGGAATTATTCTGCGAGGCTGGGTTTTTGGAAAAGTAGATGGGTTGGTTTAGCGCATTTCGAGCGTTTTTTTAAAAGCTATTATGCCCTGCCTGTAATCAAAAATACGGTAACAATAAGTTTATATTCTCTTCTTGTTGGAATGCCGGTGCCGATATTGCTGGCACTTCTAATGAATGAAGTAAAATCTAAGGCGTTCAAAAAAACGGTGCAGACCGTTACATATGCGCCCTATTTTATATCAACAGTTGTAATGTGCTCTATGATATTTTTATTTCTTGCCCCTACAACTGGGGTAATTAATAGGATAGTCGTTGCCTTTGGCGGTGAAAACATTTACTACATGGGTAAACCTGCCATGTTTAAGAGTATATATGTATTATCGGGTGTATGGCAGAACTCAGGCTGGAACAGCATAATATATATGGCAGCGCTTTCGGGGATAGATCCACAGCTACACGAAGCTGCGATGATAGACGGTGCAGGGCGTTTAAAGCGTATATGGCACATAAATCTTCCCGGAATACTGCCTACGATAGTAATTCTTCTCATATTAAACAGTGGTTACATAATGAGCGTGGGTTTTGAAAAAATATTCCTTTTACAGAATGACTTGAACCGCTCCGCCTCAGAAGTAATATCTACATTAGTGTATCAACAGGGTTTAATACAGAAGGATTTTTCGTACTCAACCGCAGTAAACCTATTTAACTCAGTGATTAACTGTATTATGCTTGTAATAGTGAACTATATTGCCGGAAAGCTTAATGAAACGAGCCTTTGGTAGGATTAGGAGGATATAGTGGTAGGAAAGAGTAAGTCAGACTTAGTGTTTGATGTATTCGTATATGTTATTTTAACTGTAGTATTATTAATAGTTGTTTATCCACTCTATTTTGTAGTAATAGCTTCAATATCCGACCCGCTCAGCGTGCTTGCGGGGGACGTAATACTAACACCTAAAAACTTGAATCTTGAATCATACAAAATGGTATTTAGGGATTCAAGTGTAATGACTGGATACCGTAATACAATATTCTACACAGTAGTTGGTACCACTGTTAATATGGTTTTGTCAACTGCAGCGGCGTATGCGCTTTCATGCCGTAACCTTAAAGGGAAAGGTTTTATTTTGGGTATGATGGTGTTCACGATGTTTTTTAATGGTGGTCTTATACCGACATTTATAACAATAAACAACTTAGGTTTGCTTGACACCATATGGGTTATGATACTTCCCACCGCAATTTCCACATACAATGTTATGATAATGCGCACTTTCTTTTTAAACTCGATACCTTACGAGCTTCAGGAAGCAGCCATAGTAGATGGAGCAAGTCATTTTAATATATTGTTTAATGTAATACTACCGTTATCAAAGCCTATACTTGCTGTTATGGTGTTGTATTATGCGGTTTGGCATTGGAACTCATATTTTTCCGCAATGATTTATTTATCTGACCATAATAAATACCCGCTTCAGCTTGTGCTTCGAAGAATACTCATACAAAGCCAAGCGTCAGAAGAAAGCCTGATTGATGCTCAGGGTACTTTTAACAGAATGCTCCAAGGTGAAACTATGAAATATGCGTTAATAATAGTCGCTTCAGCGCCCGTATTATGTATGTACCCGTTTTTACAGAAATATTTTGTACAGGGCATAATGGTGGGCTCTGTAAAAGGATAGATGTCGCAGCTTCAAATAAAATAAGGAGGAATAAAACCTGAAAAGAAGATGCGCACAAAAATAAAGGGAGGACAAACTATATGAAAAAATTGCTAACCATGCTTACTGCGATGCTTATGCTCATTTCCGTTCTAGGGGCAGCATATGCTATCAAGGACCCGATAGAATTCCAAGGGGAATTCCCGTTTTCAGAGGAACCAATTACGCTTGATGTGTTCAGCATGAGAGGTGTATATGCACAGGGGGACTTTAACGAGCTAGAATGCTGGAAATGGCTTAAGGACAAGACGAACATTTCTCTTAATTTCGAAGCATATACCGATGACATTATCGAAGAAAAGCTTGCGCTTAAACTTGTAAGCAACAAACTTCCCGATCTGTTCTTCAAGTGTGCGATGGATAGCTCCAACGTACTTAAATATGCGCAGGATGGAGCCATAATCCCCATAACTGCTTATCTGGAAGAATATGCTCCTCACTTCTACTATCAAATAGAGAATGACCCTTCTCTTAAGGCTTTCCTTACAATGTCTGATGGTGAAATTTACGGCTTTAACTACATAGTTAGTGCTTCAAACTTCATGACACCGCCTGTTTTTGTAAATGGCGAGTGGCTTGCGGAACTTGGCTACGACGAAGTGCCGGAGGATCTTGGCGAGCTTAAAGAGCTTTTCATAAAGGTACGCGATACTGATCTTAATAAAAATGGAGAAAAAGACGAAGTGCCGTTAATAGCAACTAGTCTGGATAATCTGTACAGGTTGTTTTCTGGCGCATTTGGTATTAATACGCGTGGACGTACGTCAGTATACATAGATATTGATGATAATGGTGAACTTCGCTATATACCAACAAGCGATGGATATAAAAAGCTGCTTAAATACTTCAACGAGCTATATGTGGAAGGTTTAATGTATCAGGAGATATTTGACTCCAGCATAGCAAATATGACAGCTGTAGGAGAGCAAAACCGTATCTTTATGGGTAAAGGTTCACAGCATTATGTTGGTCCGACCTACAAGGATAAGTTCATAGGAGTTAATTCAATATTTAAAGGTCCTGATGGTTATCAGCTGAATGCTGACGTAGGCAATCCGATATTCGCAATGAATACATTTATTACTCCTGAAAACAAATATCCGGAGGAAACAGTCAGGCTGATAGACTACTTCTACAGCAAGGAAGGCGTTGAGCTTATGTTCGCCGGATTTGAGGGCGTTACATTTGAGCGTAACGAAAAAGGAAACCCCGTATATAATGACTATGTCCAGAATAACCCTGACGGCCTTTTAAACGAGGAAGTACTCGGCAAATACATCCCTTGGGGTGGTGGAGCAAACCCGTCAATGGCAGAAGATCACGTATTCGGAGAGAATATGTATAGTGATGTTGAAAAGGCGGTTTGCAAAGAAAGGCTTAAGTATGGACCTGAAGTAGTATGGGGTAAGTTCAATTATACCGATGAAGAGTATCAGAGGCTATCAATAATTGAAAATGATATCAACACCTATATCAACGAAATGCGCGCCAAGTTTATAACCGGTGATGCGGATTTAGACGCTGATTGGGAAGAATATATCAATACCCTCAACAGGATGGGGCTTGAAGAGCTGTTTACAATCTACAAATCAGGTCTAGATGCATATGAAAAGGCAATAGCGGAATAAAGAACTGGTTTACAAATCGACCTCCCGTAAATTGCGGGAGGTCGGTGTATTTTTAGTAATAGATATGGAGAACAATATGCAACAATTACTTGATAAATTGATATTAAAAGGCATAAATGAAGGCAACTTTCCATCTGCAGTTGCTGCAGTTGGATGTAAGGATAGGGTATTTGCAGTATCAACTTTTGGAAAGACAGAAGGAAAGGACAGCACACCAGTAGATAAAAACACGCTGTACGATATGGCGTCATGTACTAAGATAATGTCTACGACTATGCTTGCGCTTATTTCTCTTGAAAATGGAGAGCTCACACTATACGATACGGTTGGTAGTTATTTGGAAGCGCCTGAAACTCATAGAGATATAACTATTAAGGAACTAATGATACATATTTCAGGTCTGCTTCCAACAGTAAGGTTGGATAAACTTTGCCACAGTTCTGAAGAAGTTGTAGAAACTATATTCTCTCTTCCAACTACGGAAAGGGGGAAAGCTGATTATTCCTGCCTTGGCTTTATAATACTAGGAAAAATACTTGAGAAGATATACGGCGATACTCTTGATGTACTTGCAAAGAACATGGTATTTGAACCCTTAAACATGAAAAATACTTGTTATTGCCCTAAAGGAGGTAATATTGCCTCAACTGAAATAGACCCTACAACCGGTAAAGCAATAAATGGAGTAGTACACGATGAAAACGCACGTTTTATGGGAGGCGTTGCAGGAAATGCGGGAGTGTTTTCTAATATTGGTGACTGTACGCTCTATCTTAGCATGCTTTCTCAAAAAGGTCAGGGATTTATCTCTGAAGCAATGCTCAATAAAGCGATTATTAACTATACGAAGGAAGAACAAAGAGGTCTTGGCTTTGCGCTTGCAGGTGGTGAGGCTTCGTTTTTTGGAGATATAATGCCGGATTGTTCATTTGGTCATACAGGATTTACAGGCACATCTCTAGTTGTTGATCCATCAAGCGGTTTTTTTGTTGCTCTGCTTACCAATCGTGTGTATCCTAGCCGTACAAACCGCACTCATATGCGCTTCAGACGGGTTTTCCACAACGCACTTTATAGTGAATTTGTGAAAAAATACAAATAAAGCAATCAGTATATTTAGTTATTTGCTTAAAATTACATTGGTAAATTTCTAGAATAATCCCTATATCCCTTGACAGCGCTTGAAACGCGTGTTACCATGCTTTATGAAATTTGCAGGCGTTTTCGCTGCGTGGAATGGACGGCTCAGTAGCTAATGAGATGGTTAAAAACTGCACCTGAGAAAGGTGAAGCCTTGGTGGTATGCCTTGGCTATTTTGACGGAGTGCATATTGGACATCAAAAACTCATAGGCACTGCAAAGGAAATAGCGGAAAGGGAGGGGTTTAGTGTATGTGTACATACTTACGACACCTCGCCTGTTTCTGTGTTGTTTCCTGATAGAAAAAACCCTATTTTAACGGAACTCCCTGAAAAAGAAAGACTGCTTATTGATGCAGGGGCGGATTATATCGCCCTTAGCCATTTTGATGGGGAGTTCATGCGGATGAGCGGTGAAGAATTTATAGACCGTGAACTTAGAGGCAATATGCTGGTTAAGTACATAGTCATAGGTTTTGATCATCGTTTCGGTTACAAGGGAAAGACCGATGCTGCTAAATTGCAGCTTATCTGCGATGATAGGGGAATAAATCTAGTTGTCGTACCTGAGGTTTATACTAAGCAGGGTGAAGCGGTGTCCAGCACTGCTATTAAAAAAGCGCTATGTAAAGGCGATATCCCATTGGTTGAACGTATGCTGGGTAGAAAAGCGCCTGTAGATTTAGTGGACAAGTTTAAAAACTGTCAATTTTAGAGGAGGAGGCTAATGCTTATGAAAAAAGAAATACCAGCATGGTTAGTGCTGGCTATTATCATGTTGGTTGCATCTTTTTGCCTTGCCGGCACAAATTTAATAACTAAAGATGTAATTAGCGAGCAGGCAGCCCTTGATGAGGTAGAAGCCCGCAAACGGGTATTACCCGTTGCGGAGAATTTCTCCCAAGTTGTGCTTGCGCCGGATGCTTCGCTTAACAATCTCTTTATTGCCACCAGGGAAGGCGGGGATGTTGGCTATGTCGGTTCAATTACTGTATCAGGCTACGGCGGTCCTATTGATATTATTGCTGGTATCACCCTTGATGGTGTGGTTTCAGGTGTTGATATTGGTGGTTCTGATTTTGCTGAAACCGCAGGTCTTGGTGCTAAGGCGAGGGAAGAGGCGTTTATGTCTCAATTTGCAGGCAAAGTAGCTCCTCTTAAGGCAATAAAAGAAGGTGAAACAAAGGCTGATAATACAATTGATGTTATTACCGCTGCCACTATAACCACAAATGCAGTGGTTCGTGGGGTAAATGACATAGTTAAAAATGCTCAAGGATATTCAAGCGATGCTATAAAGCTTGATGCTTCGGAGGAATATCCTGCGATAGAAGTCTTGTTTGATTCTAGCGGTGTTCTTGAAGCGTTGCTTGTAAAAACGGATGAGAAAGTTGACTATGCGTTGCTAGAGTCCTTGCTAGGCAGTGCCCCTCCATTTGAAGAAGTGGAAGGCGAAGAAAATGAACTGCTAAGTAAACTACGTGTAGCGGTGAATGCCGCTTATGAAAAGCAGAGTTCACCAGAATTAGCGCCGTTTGCGGGTGGAACAGCAAGCGCAAATCCTGAAGGCTTTGGAGGACCAATTTATGTAGAAGTTACATTTGATGAAAATTCTAACATAATCGCACTAAAAGTAGGGGACGATAATTTCGCCGAAACCCCCGGCATAGGCGATTCGGTGCTAGAGGAAGATTTTATTAAGCAGTTCATAGGCAAATCAGCTCCTATAGATATAAAGGATATAGACGTGGCTTCAGGCGCAACTGTTTCCACTCAAGCTGTTATAGACGGTATAAACGTGGCTAGAGCATCGTTGGATGTAGCAAGTACAGTAGCATTTGCAGGCGGAACAGCAAGCGTAAGTCCCGAAGGTTTTGGAGGACCGGTATTTGTAGAAGTTACATTTGATGAAAATTCCAACATTACTGCGCTAAAAATTGGGGACGATAATTTCGCTGAAACCCCCGGCATAGGCGATGCAGTGCTAGAGGACGATTTCATTAAGCAATTTATTGGTAAAGCAGCTCCTATAGATATAAAGGATATAGACGCAGCTTCAGGCGCAACTGTTTCCACTCAAGCTGTAATAGACGGAATAAACGAAGCCTTTGAAAAGCTCATCGCACCTGTAGAAGAAGTAGCAGAACATGAAGAAAAAACTGTAAGCACAAGTTTCGAAGGTAAAACAGCAAGTGCAAGCGCTGAAGGTTTTGGCGGACCAATTTATGTAGAAGTTACATTTGATGAAAATTCCAACATTACTGCGCTAAAAGTAGGGGACGATAACTTCGCTGAAACTCCCGGCATAGGTGATGCAGTGCTAGAGGAAGATTTCGTTAAGCAATTCATAGGTAAAGCAGCTCCTATAGATATAAAGGATATAGATGCAGCTTCAGGCGCGACTGTTTCAACTCAAGCTGTAATAGACGGAATAAACGAAGCGTTTGAAAAGCTTAGCGCACCTGCGGAGGAAGCAGTAGAATCCGAAACCGAAACTGAACCTGAAAGCGAAAGTGCAGAAGGTGAAAAAGCAAGCGCAAGTGCTGAAGGTTTCGGTGGACCAGTTTATGTAGAAGTTACGTTTGATGAAAATTCCAACATTACTGCGCTAAAAATTGGGGATGATAATTTTGCAGAAACCCCCGGTATAGGCGATGCAGTGCTAGAGGAAGATTTCATTAAGCAATTTATAGGCAAATCTGCTCCTATAGATATAAAGGATATAGATGCAGCTTCAGGCGCAACTGTTTCAACTCAAGCTGTAATAGACGGAATAAACGAAGCGTTTGAAAAGCTTAGCGTACCTGCGGCGGAAGTAGCAGAACCTGAAACTGAACCTGAAAGCGAAAGTGCAGAAGGTGAAACAGCAAGCGCAAGCGCTGAAGGCTTTGGCGGGCCAGTTTATGTAGAAGTAACATTTAATGAAAACTCTAACATCACTGCGCTTAAGATAGGGGACGATAATTTTGCCGAAACCCCCGGAATAGGCGATGCAGTGCTAGAGGAAGATTTTATTAAGCAATTTATTGGCAAATCTGCTCCTATAGATATAAAGGATATAGACGCAGCCTCAGGCGCGACTATAAGCACCCAAGCCGTAATAGATGGAATAAACGAAGCCTTTGAAAAGCTGAGTGTACCTGCGGCGGAAGTAGCAGAACCTGAAACTGAACCTGAAAGCGAAAGTGCAGAGGGTGTAACATCAAGCGCAAGCCCTGAAGGCTTTGGCGGACCAGTTTATGTAGAAGTAACATTTGATGAAAACTCTAACATAACAGCGCTTAAGATAGGGGACGACAATTTCGCCGAAACCCCCGGAATAGGCGATGCAGTGCTAGAGGAAGATTTTATTAAGCAATTCATAGGTAAAGCTGTTCCTATGGATATAAAGGATATAGACGCAGCTTCAGGCGCGACTGTTTCCACTCAAGCTGTAATAGACGGAATAAATGAAGCGTTTAATAAACTGCAGAAATAGAAAGGTGGGATATATTTGAGCTTATTTACATTTCGTGGCGGGGTTCATCCTCTAAAAGAACGCGGAGCGGGAAAAGACGCTACCTGTTCAAAGGCGATAAGAGAGTTCGTACCGGAGGTAGTATATATTCCGCTTGATACCCATATAGGCAGCGCCAGTACTCCTTGCGTTAAAAAAGGCGACACAGTGCTTATGGGACAGAAAATTGCAGACGCTGTGGGCGGTATAGGTATATCCGTGCATGCAAGTGTTTCCGGAACTGTAAAGGAAGTCGGAAACATGCAGATGCTCCGCAGTATGCCATCACCCTATATCGCAATAGAAAATGATGGCAACGACACATGGGTTGAGCTTAAGCCTATGCAGAACTATGAAAATGCAAGCAAGGAAGAAATAATATCTGCCATAAAAGAAGCGGGTATATGCGGTATGGGTGGCGCCAGCTTCCCGACTCATGCAAAGCTTAATCTACCTGAAGGCAAAACTGTGGATACCGTGCTTGTAAACGGCGCGGAGTGCGAAACCTTTCTAACTGCCGATGATAGGCTTATGGTAGAAGAGCCTGAGGGCATAGTAAAAGGTTTACTAATAGCAATGCGTGCAGTTGACGCTAAAAAAGGCATTATCTGTATAGAGGATAACAAGCCTAAGGCTATTGAAGCTATAAAAAAAGCGGTTTCTGGCGTACAAAATATGGAAGTTGCTGTACTTAAAACCAAGTACCCGCAAGGCGGTGAAAAACAGCTTATAGATGCGGTACTCAAAAGACAGGTACCATCAGGCGGTCTGCCAATGGATGTACATGCCGTTGTAATTAACGTTGGTACTGCAAAGGCGATAAGCGATGCCGTTTTAGAAGGTAAACCCCTTGTTAGCCGTGTAACTACTGTAACAGGTGCTGTAAAGGAGCCTGACAATCTTTTAGTTAGGGTGGGCACTAGGGTAATAGATGCGGTAAACGCTTGCGGCGGCTATGCTGAAACGCCGGGGAAAATACTATTTGGCGGCAGTATGACAGGTAATGCCATACCAAATGATGAGGTTCCTATCACCAAGGCAAACAACGGCATAGTAGTGCTTAACGAAAAGGAAGCTGAATTACCCGAAGAATTTGCCTGTATACGCTGCTCACGCTGTATAGACGTATGTCCTATAGGTCTAGCTCCCTACGAGCTTAAAGTAAGGCTTTCAAAGGGCGATTTAGATGGTGCGCAGGAAAAAAATTTGGAGGACTGTATACTATGCGGAGCTTGTTCATACATCTGCCCCGCTAGGCGTGTTCTCACACCTGCATTCAAAGAGGGCAAGGATATGCTTGCAATGAGGAGGAAGAAGGCATGAAATTACGAGTTTCACACGGTCCGCATCTGTTTGCTCGCGAAACAACGCAGACATTGATGCTGGATGTAATAATTGCGCTTATGCCTACGACGCTTGCTGGTATATACATTTTTGGTACAAGGGCTGCTCTTGTTATTGCCATTAGTGTAATTTCAAGCGTGTTGTTTGAACTTATATGGCAGAAGCTCATGAAAAAACGTGTTACCATAACGGATTTATCTGCTGTAGTAACAGGTCTTTTGCTTGGGCTTAACTTACCTTGCAATGTACCGCTTTGGATGCCGGTGATAGGTTCAGCGGTTGCTATACTGCTGGTAAAACAGTTATTTGGCGGTATAGGGCATAACTTTATGAACCCTGCCCTATTTGCAAGGGCAGTATTGCTTGCGTCTTGGCCTCTTCATATGACCACATATAACCTTCCGCAGCGACTGTTTTTCGGTTCCGAAACCGCATTATCGGGGGTGGATACGGTGGCATCTGCTACTCCGCTTTTAAGCATTGGCAAGCTTACTAATACCGACCTACTTATTGGAAATATCCCGGGTTCAATAGGCGAAGTATGCAAGGTTGCTATAATAATAGGTTTTATATACCTAATGCTTACAAAAACCATTACTTGGCATGTACCTGTTACATTTGTTGGAACTGTCATAATTATGTCATATCTTATAGGTGTTGATGGTATAAGGGCAGTTTTAACCGGTGGTGTGTTATTTGGTGCTGTGTTCATGGCTACAGACTATGTTACAAATCCCATGTACAGGCTGGGTCAATGCATATTTGGCGTAATGTGTGGAATAATAGTTGTAGTTATACGCAAATACGGCGGATATCCAGAAGGCGTTACATATGCAATACTATTCATGAATTGTGTATCACCACTTATAGATAGGTACTCAAAGAAAAAAATATATGGGGAGGTAAAAAAGAGTGTCTAAGAATGACAATAACTTGCGTGGCGTATTTATAAACGGCATATTTAACGAAAATCCAACATTTCGCCTTGTGCTTGGTACCTGCCCGACGCTTGCAGTAACTACAAGCGCAATGAATGGCATAGGTATGGGAGCCGCTGCTACATTTGTGTTAATAGGTTCTAATGTGGTTATTTCTCTAATCCGTTCATTTATACCAAACAAAGTACGTATACCAGCATTTATAGTGGTTATATGTACATTTGTTACAATGGTGCAAATGCTTATGCAGGCATATCTGCCTGCTCTCTATGATTCGCTTGGAATATTTATTCCACTGATAGTTGTCAATTGTATTATACTCGCAAGGGCAGAAGCCTTTGCTGCAAAGAATAATGTAATAAGATCTGCAGCTGACGGTCTTGGTATGGGTCTTGGTTTTACCCTTTCAATCACCTTAATCGGAATTATCCGTGAGCTGTTTGGAACAGGCATGCTCTTTGGAAACCAGCTTTTGGGAAGCGGGTATGAACCCATGCTACTGCTGGTGCTGGCTCCGGGTGGCTTTATAGTGTATGGCTTGCTGCTTGGTATAATAAATGCCATAGGTGAGCGCCGCAAGAAAAACAATAAGGGGGTAACTTCAGCATGAGACTAAGTGAAGTAGGTATTTTCGTGTTCATGATTGATTGCATACTATGCAATAACTACATCTTTTCAAGATTTCTCGGTTGCTGCCCTTTCCTTGGCGTATCGTCCAAGGTGGAAACCTCCATCGGTATGGGAATTGCCGTTACTTTTGTCATGGGGCTTGCTTCCTTGTTCACATGGGCGGTGTATGAGTATGTGCTGCTGCCGCTTGATTTAACTTACCTTAATACCATTGCCTTTATATTCATAATAGCCGCTTTGGTACAATTCGTGGAAATGTTTATGAAAAAATCCCTTCCTGCTCTATACAGTGCGCTTGGGATATACCTGCCGCTCATAACCACCAACTGCGCTGTGCTTGGCGTTGCGCTTCTTAACATTCAAAGCAGCTACGGGCTTTTAGAATCAGTTCTAAACGGCGTCTTCGGTGCGCTTGGTTTTATGCTGGCTATAGTAATAATGGCAGGCGTTAGGGAAAGACTTGAAACTTCGGATATTCCGCTGCCTTTCAAGGGTTTTTCAATCAGCCTTGTAATAGCCGGTATGATGAGTGTTGCATTCCTCGGCTTTAAAGGCCTTGTTTAGTAAGGAGGGAAAAGAATGCCGATTGTATATGCAGTTGCTGTGATGTGCGCTCTAGGGGCGGTATTTGGTGTAGTGCTTAGTTTTGCCGATAAAAAATTCGCCGTTCCCGTAGATGAAAGGGTGCAATTGATTAGAGAAAAATTAGCAGGTGCCAACTGCGGCGCCTGCGGATTCCCGGGTTGCGATGGCTTTGCAGAAGCTGTCGCTAA
>DUQK01000002.1 GCA_012837835.1 Christensenellaceae bacterium
AAGCTGAACTAAGCGAAATGTTTGAAAAAACCGCTTCCCCCTAGGGGGAAGCAGCTGATGGCTTAACAATATTTACAAGATTGGTTACACAAAACTATTGACACTACCTATGACATGCGCTTGAAAGGTATAAATAAGTACTTTTTTACTATTATTAAAAAATAATTTATATTATATTAATATTTTGTGCCTTTAATAATTGACGATTTTATGGTATAATTCTGTTACCTTATAAGGAGGTTTTTATTATGAACATACGCATTTTAACAAACGCAGAACAGGTAGCAATAAACTGCGCTATGCTAATCGCATCTCAAGTTATAAATAAGCCAAACAGCGTACTTGGGCTTTCTACAGGTTCTTCACCTATACGCAGTTATGAATATTTAATAAAATGGCATCAAGAAGGTTTGGTGGATTTTTCCAGCGCCACCAGCTTCAATTTAGATGAATATCTGGGGCTTGAACCTACACATGACCAAAGCTACCACTACTTTATGCAGGAAAAGCTGTTTTCTAAAATAAACTTAAAACAGAGCTTTATTCCTAACGGCAACACAGAAAATACGGATGAAGAATGTATAAACTATGAAAATAAAATAACCTCTATGGGCGGTATAGATTTACAGCTGCTGGGTCTTGGTATAAATGCGCATATAGGCTTTAATGAGCCTGACAGTACTTTTTCAAAATCCACACGTGTGGCGGATTTGGCTCCCAGCACAATAAAAGCTAACAAGCGTTTCTTTGAAAATGCTGACGATGTACCTAAGAAAGCCATAACAATGGGTATAGGCACCATTATGCGCTCTAAAAAAATACTGCTTATAGCTTACGGTAAAAGCAAGGCTGAAGCTATACGAAACATGGTAAAGGGAGATATTAATCCTATGGTTCCGTCTTCCATACTTAACCTGCATAAAGATGTAACTATATTAATAGATAAAGAAGCGGCATCTTTACTATAAAAAGCCTGATAAGCTGTGGGTAAGTTTTAATAACTAGGTATGTTTATTACAGTATAAAGCTTAAACTATCCACAAAAGCTTTTACACAGGCTGTTTACACTGTGTATAGTTTATAGTTTAAAGGTAAAAGCTTAACCCTATTCAATATATTTATTAAATAAAAGGGAGGATATAAGGGTAGACACATATATTATTTTCTAATATGCTAGAGCTTAATTTTATTTTTTCTCCGTAAATAATAGTTTATCCACAAAAAATACACGAACTTTGGATAGTAATCAACCATTTTTGCACAGCATATTACAAGTAGCAGTAAGGCTGAAATGCACTTTTCCACTGTTTCCACAGCCCCTACTACTACTACTACATATATATACTACCTCTACTAAAACAAGGAAGTGATAAAATGCATGTACTAGTTTCTGCAAACGAATTAAATCGCGGTATGAGTATGGTAACAAGGGCTCTGCTTTCTAAGGCGCCTATGCCGTCATATGAAGGAGTCCTTATAGAAACCACGGATGAAGGTCTGCTGCTAACCATAACCAACGGCAGTATGACTGTAAGATCCACCGTTCCTGCCACTATAGAAAAAGAGGGCAGCGCTCTACTGCCCGCAAGGTTATTGTATGAACTTATACGTAAGCTTGAGGGAGATATAAAGCTATCCATAAAGGATAGAAAAGCTAAAATAGAGGCTGCTAATATTTCATCTACCGAGCTTATGTGTATGGACGCTGTAGAGTTTCCGGAAATATCTGACGTAGAAAACGGAATAAGCGTAAAAATGCCCCACGGTGCGTATTCTTCAGCTGTATCAAAGACGGCGTTTGCTCTATCATCAGAAGCCAGCCAGAGGATACTTACAGGTTTATATATGCAAGTGTTCAGAAATGAAGTTCGCATAGTATGCCTTGACGGTTTCCGTCTTGCAATGCAGAAAATATTCATAACAAATAAAGTATCCGAGGATATGGAATATATATCCTGCATAATACCGGGCAGTATAGCTAAGGAAATAGCGCTTATGGCAAGCGAAGGTGATGATGAAATAAAGTTTAACTTCACCAAAAGCCATATAATGGCTACATTTGGTAATACTAAGGTGTATTCCCCGCTTATTATGGGAGAATATATTAACTACCAGCAAATATTGCCGGAAAGCTGGACCAGCGCCGTAAAGCTTGACAGGCATACATTTATATCCTCTGTTGAAAGGGCGGCTATTATTGCAAGGGAAGGCAATAACCTTCTTAGACTTAGCATAAAAGATGGAGAACTTTCTATATCCGCAAATACAGAAAAGGCCAACTCTTTTGAGCGTATAGTTATAGATTTACAGGGTCAGCCGCTTGATATAGCTTTCAACTCCCGTTACCTGATGGACGTGGTAAAAAATATAGACGGTAAGGAGTTAGTGCTTAGATTTAATACAAATGTAAGCCCCTGTGTTGTATGCCCCGTAAAGGGCGACCAATATACTTACCTTGTGCTGCCTGTGCGCACAATAGAAATTATGGAGGAATAAATGATAGCTATATTATCTGCTATGGATGTTGAGATAGACCTTCTCAAATCCGAGATGCAGAACCCTAAAGTTGAGGAACATCTTAAAAATAATTTTACAAAGGGTAAAATTTTCGGGCAAGAGGTAGTACTGGCGGCATCCAGCATAGGTAAGGTGAACGCTGCTATAACTGCTCAGTTTGTTATAGACCATTATCAGCCGGATATTATACTGCATACCGGTATAGCTGGCGCGCTTGCCCCTTATGTTGAGGAACTTACTCTATGTCTTGGTGAGCGTGTAACTTACCATGATTTTAGTCCTATAATAATGGATAACTTCATGCCGTTCCAGCGTTATTTCTACTCAGACGCTAAATTAATGCAGCTAGCTGAGGACTACCTTAAAGAAAGCGAAATCCCTTACGAAAAAGGGCTTATAGCCACAGGCGACAGCTTCATAGAAACAAGCGGGCAGAAATACGCGATAAGGCAGAAAATGCCTGCACTATGTGTAGATATGGAAAGCGCTGCAATAGCATGCGCAGCATTTGTTAATAGGGTGCCAATACTGGTAGTTCGCACTATTTCCGATTTGGCTGATGAAGACAGCCATAGCTCATACGAAAAAAATGAACAAGCAGCGGCTGATATAAGCGCAAACTTGGTACTTGAAATTATAAAGCGGATGTAATATGAATCTAACGCTTGAAACCAATCTTGCCGTAAGTTATAAGAGCAATTCTCAAAGGGTAAGGGTGGTAAGCGAAAACTGGGTAAAAAACAATTTATACTGCCCTGTATGCGGCAATATCCGCTTGTATAAATTTCCAAACAATGCTAAGCAGGCGGATTTTTATTGTGAAAATTGCAGTGCGGAGTACGAGCTTAAATCCACCAAGAATAAGTTTTCAGATAAGATACTTGATGGTGCATACAGCAGCATGATAGAGAGGATACAAAGCTTAAATAACCCCAATTTTCTATTTATGATTATAGCAGGAAATATAGTTAATTCACTGTGCTTTGTGCCAAAGTATGTATTCTCTCCATCTATAATAGAAAAGAGAAAGCCTCTAAGCAAAAAGGCGAGGCGTGCAGGTTGGGTGGGTTGTAATATATTAGTATCTAATATACCTGAGCAAGGGAAAATATATATTATTAAAAATGGAAGTATAAAAGATAGAAAAGTTGTACAACAAAAGATAAATATAATAAATTCTATAAATATAAGCGACATAGAAAGCCGCGGTTGGCTTATGGATGTGTTAAGCTGCGTAAACCTTATAGAGAGGGAATATTTTAACCTAAGTGATATTTATATGTATGAACCATTTCTAAAAAAATTGCACCCTGATAACAATAATATAAGAGCTAAAATAAGGCAACAGTTACAGATACTAAGGGATAAGGGGTTTATAGTATTTCTTGGTGGTGGGAAGTATAGAAAACTATATAAAGATTAAATAAGGATAAACAGCATATAGAAAAATCTATAAAAGTACATATAAAAAAGAGGCTGCAGCAACCACTACAGCCCCTTAAATAACCTTACACTAACTACTTAGCGTTATTTCTATTGAAGTTAATAAGACAGCCGGCGAGTAGTATTTCTCTTTCGTTGTCTGTTAGACCGCCGAGTTTGAGTGTGATATCCTTGGGCTCTTCATTTTCAAAGAGTACATATGCGTGTATTTCGTCCTTTTTGCCTAATATGGCTTTACGGATATTAGGCACGAATACTATTGCATCCTTGGGAAGCAGCTCTCCGTCCTTAACTAGGAAGGGCAGTATACCCCAGTTGATGAGGTTGGAGCGGTAGCGTTTAGTGGCGTACTCCTTAGCAAAGTTTGCCCAGCCGCCCAGTACCTTCTGGTTAGATGCAGCCTGCTCACGCGCGGAGCCGTCGCCCGGGGAATTTGCAAATATAGCGGAACCTATGCCTATTTTTTCTATGGGGTCTGCGCCAAGGGCTTCAAGTTTTTCTTTAAGCCAAGGCTTATAGTATTCGGCATTGCCCTTTTCCTTCTTTACTTCGTATGTCTGCACATTTTTTGCGTGGGCTACATAAGCGGGGTCTTTGCGGCTTAGTGTAAACTCTGCAAGGCGTAAGGGGTTTGAGCGGTAGGACGATGTTTCGCCCGAGGGTATAAGTTCGTCCGTAGTTGTAACAGGGTCATCTATATGGCTTGATACAACAAGCAGTAAATCGTCCGTAAGCGCGGGCATATTGGGCCAAGGCTTTATGTTGGGACCGTAAACAAGCTCTGCCTTAGGGTCTGCCTTGCCTAGGCAGTTTACAACAGTTCTGTCGTATATGCCCTTGTCGAACACGAAGGGTAAAGGTCTATTTTCCCAGTCTACATCTTCCGCGCTGGTAAGGTAGCCGCCGTTTATAGCAGTTGCGGCTATGCTCCTTGCGTCCATTAAAGCTACCATGCTTATCTGCCCTTCGCCGGGCTTGGAGCCTTCGCGGTTGGGGAAGTTGCGCGTTGCGTGTCTTATAGAGAACTCGTTGTTACCGGGTGTGTCGCCTGCGCCAAAGCATGGTCCGCAGAACGAGGGTTTTATAATAGCGCCCGCTTCCACAAGGTCTGCTATAGCGCCTTTTTTAAGCAGGTCGAGGTATATAGGCTGGCTTCCAGCGTAGCAAGAGAAACTGTAGCCGTTAGCCGCAGCTGATTTTCCTTTTACTATTTGACTTGCCGCGAGCAGATTATCGAATGTTCCGCCAGAGCAGCCTACGATTATACCTTGGTCTGTCTTTACTTTGCCGTCTATTATCTTGGACTGCATGTCTACAACTACATCGTTGTTTTCAAACAGTGTCTTGCTCCTCTCCTCTATCTCCGCGAATATATCGTGCGGGTTTTTAAGTACTTCCTTAATGGTATACACTTCGGAAGGGTGATAGGGCAGCGCAATACTTGGATCTATTTCGGATAGGTCTACTTCCACTATGCCGTCATAGCATACTTCTTCGCCTTCGATAAGCTGTTTATAAGCTTCAGGGCGCTTATGTATTTCAAAGTATTCTTTTGTTTTATCGTCAGTGCGCCAAATGGAGCTTAGACATTTGGTTTCGGTGGTCATTACATCTATGCCGTTGCGGAATTCAATAGGCAGGGAAGCAACTCCGGGACCGATAAATTCCATAATCTTGTTCTGTGTAAAGCCAACCTTAAAAACAGCCTTTATAATATTAAGAGCTACGTCCTGAGGACCTACCCAAGGCTTAGGCTCGCCACGAAGTACCACACCTACAACTTCGGGGCGCTTTACATCGTAAGTCTGTTTTAGAAGCTGCTTAGACAGTTCCCCTCCGCCTTCGCCTATAGCTATTGTGCCAAGCGCGCCGTATCTGGTATGTGAGTCGGAGCCTAGTATCATCCTGCCGCAGCCTGCCATCATCTCCCTGTTGTAGGAGTGGATAACAGCGACGTTTGTGGGTACAAATACTCCGCCGTACTTTTTAACTGCGGACAGCCCGAATTTGTGGTCGTCCTCGTTTATGGTTCCGCCTACGGCATTTAAGCTGTTGTGGCAGTTAGTAAGTACATAGGGAAGAGGAAATTCCTTCATACCGCTGGCAATACTGGTTTGAATGATACCTACAAAGGTGATGTCATGCGATGTGATGGAGTCAAACTTTATATTAAGGTTGACATCATCGCCAAAGTTATGCGCCGTTAGTATGGGCCAGGCGATAGTGTTATCCCTTAGCGCATGTCTATCCGTCTTCTTACCTGTTTTGCTTTGGAAAACAGCTTCCTGTTCGGGCGTATCCGGAAGGATTTCAGCGGTATTGCGCAGCCAAATAGGTTTTCCTTCATAAAGTTTAATCATTTTTTCCTCCTTTGTAAGTAAATAAGTGAATGAGTATTTATCTGATGCCTATTTATATATCAGCATATAACCAAGCATTTCACTTGGCACTAAGTATACTACAAATATCCCAAACGATACAAGCAGACCTTTTTCTGCTACTCTCCCTACTGTATAGAAGTCAAACATAAAAGGAACAGATTTGATTGACAGCATAATTAAATTTTTATATAATGCAGCTCGTATTGTATAAAAAACTGCTTTTAATCTAGTTACTTTCATGTAACATTGGCACAAGAAGATTTTATCAATTACCAAACTTTATCTATCTCCGAAACCGAAAGTATTTCAGCATATTGTGCTGATTTGTGTTATATAAATATTCGTTATGTCCGACACTAAAATAGTGGCGGAGAAAGGAGAATCAAAAGAGATGTCAATGGTTGTCAAACCGCAGACTGATTCAGAAACGCATCCGGAAGATTATCAAGAGATTATTGATTTTATCGATAACTATTATGCTGGTCGAAAAGATGCGCTTATTCAAGTACTGCACACTGCTCAGGAAATTTATGGCTATCTGCCGCTTGAACTGCAAAAGGTGGTGGCGGAAAAACTAGATGTTCCGCTTTCTAAAGTATCGGGAGTTGTTTCATTTTATTCTTTCTTTTCTACTAAACCGCGTGGTAAATACACAATTAGGGTTTGTCTTGGTACTGCCTGCTATGTTAGAGGTGGAAAAAAGCTGGTCGACCATCTTATAAAGAAACTTGGAATTGAAATTGGCAATACAACGCCCGACAGGCTCTACACCTTTGAAATAGCTCGTTGTATAGGCGCATGTGGGCTTGCTCCCGCGCTTATGATAAACGACGAAGTTTATAAGCAGATGACGCCTGCCAAGGTAGACAAGCTTCTTGCAGAACTTGAAAAGGGGGAAACATTATGAAAGAAAGAATAGCTTCTGTTCTTGATTTAGAGCGCATACGCGAAAATTTTATTAGGGAAGAAAAGAAGTACCGTTACCAGCTTCTTCTTTGCGCCGGGGCGGGCTGCGTTTCGTCCGGCTGCGAGGAAGTATATCAGGCGGCAGAAAAGGCTGTTGATAAGCTTGGGTTTTCCGAACATGTTAAACTTATTAGAACAGGCTGTATAGGAACATGCGCCGTTGGCCCTGTAATGTTAATACTGCCCGATAATTTATTTTTTACCGGTTTAGATGAGGCAATCGTTGAAAAAGTGCTGGAGTCGTTCTTAATTGATAGCGAGGTTCTAACTGAGCACACATTTTATGACCATGTTAAGGGCTGCCATATTCCAAACTTCGATGACATCAGCTTTTTTTCCGAGCAGGTTCGAATTGCGCTGCGCAACTGCGGCCGCATAGATTACTCGGATTTGTCCGCATATATCGCCGGGGGTGGTTATTTTGCCGCTGCAAGAGCGCTTTGCGAGGGAAATCCGGAGGATGTAGTTAATATTATAGAAAAATCAGGCTTGCGCGGCCGTGGTGGCGCGGGTTTTCCTACCGGTATAAAGCTCCGCTCAGGTAAAAATGCGGAAGGTTCTATAAAATATCTCGTATGCAATGCAGATGAGGGAGACCCCGGCGCCTTTATGGATAGGAGTATTATAGAAGGCGACCCGCATACGCTTATTGAGGGTATGCTTTTATCCGGTTTTGCTATTGGGGCGAATAGTGGCTTTGTGTATGTCCGCGCGGAATATCCGCTTGCGATTGAGCGCCTAAAGGTAGCGATTAAGCAGGCAGAGGAAGCAGGCTTACTTGGCGATAATATTTTTGATTCCGGATTTAGTTTTGACATAGATATAAGAATAGGCGCCGGCGCATTCGTATGCGGCGAGGAAACAGCGCTTTTAGCCTCGATTGAAGGTCAGCGCGGAGAGCCTAGGCAAAAACCGCCTTATCCGTTCCAGCGCGGTCTTTACGGATATCCAACGATTATCAACAATGTTGAAACGCTGGCAAATATCCCCGCAATAATGGAAAAAGGGAGCGACTGGTACAGGAGCATAGGCACTAAGGACGCTCCGGGTACAAAGGTATTTGCGCTGGCAGGGGATATTGTAAACACCGGTATTGTAGAAGTGCCTATAGGTATGCCTATTGGAGATATTTTATTTAGGATAGGCGGCGGCGTAACGCCCGGGAAAGCCTTTAAGGCGGCGCAGATTGGCGGTCCTTCCGGTGGCTGTGTAACGCAGGATAAACTGAATACCCCTGCCGATTATAAGCCGCTTGAGGAACTAGGCGCGATAATGGGCTCTGGCGGTTTAATCGCCATGGACGAGGATACATGCATGGTAGATACTGCGCGCTATTTCATGGATTTTATCCGCGATGAATCCTGCGGGCAGTGTACGGCGTGTCGAATAGGTACAAAGCGTATGCTTGAGATGCTGGAGCGCATTACTTCCGGTAAAGGCGAGGAAGGAGATATAGAGCGCCTTGAGGAACTTGGCGAAGCGATAGCTGAAGCGTCTATGTGCGGGCTTGGGCAGACGGCGCCAAATCCGGTGCTAAGCACTATACGCAATTTCAGGGAAGAGTACGAAGAACATATCAAAAACCATTACTGCCGCGCGGGCGTATGCCAGGATTTATTCGTTTCGCCTTGCGAAAATACCTGTCCGGCAAATATAAATATTCCGGGATACTTAGCGCTTATCGCGAGCGGTCGTTTCCTTGACGCGGATATTCTAATCAGGCGCGAAAACCCTATGCCCGCCGTTTGCGGACGCGTATGTACACACCCTTGTGAGAGCAAATGCCGCCGCTCCACGCTTGATGAGCCTATTTCAATTTGTTCTTTAAAACGATTTGTTGCCGACTATGCCTATGCAAACAGAACTACATACAGCGAACCCGCAGTAAAGAAGATAGACAAGAAAATCGGCGTAATAGGCGCCGGCGCTGCCGGGCTTACTTGCGCGTACTACCTTGCGCGCAAGGGCTATACGGTTGATGTTTACGAGATGAACCATGTTGCAGGCGGTGTGCTTGCTTACGGTATTCCGGAATATCGCCTGCCTAGCGCGGTATTGCGCCGCGAAATCGAGGAGATGCAGCGCTCGGGCTTCCAGCTCCATTTAAATACTGAAGTAGGCAAAGATATTGATTTTGAAACACTTAGGAAAGAAACTGATGCCATATTCGTTGCGATAGGCACGCAGTTTCCGCAGAAGATAAATATCCCCGGCGAAGATTTAGAAGGCGTGTTGCCCGGCATAGATTTTCTTAAAGAGGTTAAGCTATACGGCGATATTCGCCTTGACGGTAAAAAAGTTTCGGTAATTGGCGGAGGTAATACGGCAATTGACGCTGCTCGTACTGCGATTAGAATCGGCGCATCTTCAGTTACAATTCTCTATCGCCGCAGCGAAGCGCAGATGCCCGCTTACCGCGAAGAAGTAGAAGAAGCAATCAGGGAAGGTATAAAGATAGAAGAGCTCGTTTCTCCCCTGCGCTTTATAGCGGCGGACGATGGAAAGCTAAGCGCGATAGAATGTATGCGCCGCAGACTAACGAATTTCGATAGGCAGGGAAGAAGAAACACTGTTGAAATTCCCGAGAGTAATTTTATTTACGATACTGATGTTGCAATTGTAGCAATTAGCCAGAACGCCGATTTACCCTTTATTAAAAAAGAAGATATAGGCATTACGCCTTGGGGAACATTTATTGTAGACCCCGACACGCAGATGACTACAATAGATGGCGTTTTCGCGGGCGGCGATATTGTAAGAGGACCGCACGAAGTAATCACGGCAATTGCCGATGGCAAACATGCCGCAAGCGCAATAGACCGCTATCTGGGCGGCAATGGTGAACTTAATAAAGGACCCGAGGTTGAAATACCGCAGATAATAGATGATGACGAAATAGATTCTATCGGGCGTTTTCCTGAAGACTTTCTCCCGCTTGAAAAGCGAACGGGCTCCTTTGCCGAAGTTGATCTCGGCTACCGTAAATTGAATGCGATGGCAGAGGCAATGCGCTGTCTGCACTGTGATCGGAGGTAATTATGCTAACACTTACTATAAACGGACGCACCGTTCAAGCGAAGAAAGGCTCAACAATCCTTGAAGCTGCGGAACAAAATAATATTCATATACCAACGCTTTGTTATCTTAAGGGGAAACATAAGGCGGGCGCCTGCCGGATATGCCTTGTAGAGGTAGAGGGCGCGAAAACGCTGCAAGCCTCATGTATCACTCAGGCAAGGGATGGAATGGTAATCCTAACTAACAGTGAGCGTGTGCGCCGTACTAGAAAAATAATGTACGAACTTCAGCTATCCGACCACGATAGGGATTGCCTGTTCTGCAAACGCAATCAAAATTGCGAGTTGCAGAAGCTGGGGCAAATGCTAGGTGTAACCGAATCGCGCTATGATGGCGAGCGCTCACCTGCCCCATCGGAAAAAACTGTTGCCATAACCCGTGATATGTCAAAATGTATTCTCTGCCGCCGCTGTATTACGGCATGTTCCGAAGTTCAGGCTGCCGGCGTACTAAACGCGCAAAACCGCGGCTTTGAAACGGTAGTAGGACCTGCAGGAGGGCTTTTACTGGATGAAGTCGCCTGCGCGTACTGTGGGCAGTGTGTTGCCGTATGCCCAACAGGAGCGCTTACTGAAACCGATGCGCTTACACCCGTAATAAACGCGCTTAACGACCCCAAAAAGCGTGTAGTTGTTCAGGTTGCGCCGGCGATTAGGGTGGCGATTGGCGAAGAATTCGGCTACCCTGCCGGCACGAGTACTACCGGAAAACTGGCAGCATCGCTTAGGGCAATAGGTTTTGACGATGTGTTTGATACGAACTTTGCAGCCGACCTTACTATACTTGAAGAGGGAACAGAATTTCTAACCCGTGTATCTACCTTCCTAGAAGGAGGCAAGGCGACGCTCCCCATGCTTACAAGCTGTAGCCCGGGTTGGATAAAGTACTTTGAAAACCATTACCCCGACCTGCTTTCGCATCTATCCACCTGTAAATCGCCGCAGATGATGCTTGGCGCGCTAATCAAATCATTTTATGCAGAAAAGATAAATGTAGACCCCGCCTCGTTATTTGTTGTTTCAGTTATGCCCTGTACCGCGAAAAAATTTGAAATTACAAGAGAAGAAATGGAAATTGACGGGCTAAAAAATGTCGATGCGATTTTGACTACTAGAGAGCTTGCTGCATTAATCCGTCAATTTGGTATTCCATTTAGCGAACTTGAAGACAGCGAATTTGATAGACCGCTTGGGCTATCCTCAGGCGCGGCGGATATATTTGGCGTTACCGGCGGCGTTATGGAAGCGGCGCTAAGAACCGTATACGAAGTCGTTACCGGAAGGGAATTTCCTTTTGAAGGCTTGCGTCTTGAGGCGATAGAGGGTTTTGAGCAGATTAAAACTGCAGCGCTGACTATTGAAAACCCATTGCCTGCCTATAAAGCGCTTGACGGACTTGAAGTAAAGATTGCGGTAACTAGCGGGCTTGATGGGGCGAGAAAACTCGTTGATGAAATTAGGGCGGGAACTTCAGCTTATCATTTTATAGAGGTTATGGGCTGCCCCGGCGGCTGTATTGCAGGAGGCGGGCAGCCGTTCAGCCATGACCCCTTGATAAGGGAAAAACGCATGAAGGCGCTATTCAGTGAAGATGAGAGTAAAACAATAAGAAAATCTCATGAAAACCCCGATTTGATTGCGCTTTACGATGCATATCTCGGCAAACCGAACAGCGATATAGCGCACAAGTTATTACACACTCATTATGTTCCGCGCGGGCTGTATAATGAGCTTTCGGAGTAAATAAAGCTTTATAGCCGTTTTTGGTGTAAACCTTACATCATAGATAGAAAACATACCCGTATTAACAAAAAACGACTGCCGCATATTTGTGCGGCAGCCGTAATTTATTCTGTAGAAATTTTTGCCTTATACTAATCTCAGCCTAAATTAGCTTTATCTTGCGCACCTTTTCCGATTTGACTTTGCTTTGCTCAGTCAACATAGCGCCGCTATGCTTCCTTCGCCAAGCTTTGTCAAATCAAAAAATCCGCTGCAATCTATACGCTGCTTTAAACTGAGATTAGTATTAAAAGGTGATTCCCAGCCAAGCGAGCAGGTTATTGTTGGCAAATACCGCTACTGTAACCAGCGATACGGTAGCCATCATCTTGATGAATATGTCCAAGCAAGGACCAACGGTATCCTTTAGCGGGTCGCCCACGGTGTCTCCAATTATGGCAGCGTCATGGGCAGCGGAATTTCTGTCATGACCTTCAATTGCACCGGTCTCAATATATTTTTTTCCGTTATCCCATGCGCCCCCCGCATTGCCAGCGAAGATAGCAATCATTATGGCACAAATAGTAGAACCTATAATCAATCCACCGACAAATTGCGGGCCCAGCAAAAAGCCGCAAGCTACCGGCACCAGTATGGCAAGTAGGGAAGGTATCTTCATCTCGCCAATAGCGCCTTTGGTTGAAATTTCAATACAGGTCTTGTAGTCTGGCTTAGCTTCACCGGAGAGCAGACCGGGAATCTCGCGGAACTGACGGCGTACCTCGTCAACCATTTTGCGCGCTGCTTTTGCTACAGCTTCAATGAGAATGCCGGAGAAAAGGAAAGGAAGCGCGCCGCCTATCACTGCGCCGGCTAATGTCATGGGCTGGATTATGTTAAGCACCAACGGGGTATTGAAATCGTTAAAGGAGTATAGATAGGAAATCATTAGCGCTAGCGCTGCCAGAGCGCCTGAGCCAATCGCAAATCCTTTACCTATGGCTGCAGTTGTATTGCCAACGGAGTCTAGGGTATCAGTTATGCGGCGTACTTCAGGATCTAGGCCGCTCATCTCAGCGATGCCGCCGGCGTTGTCCGCGATAGGACCGTAGGAGTCCACCGTAACAGTGGCTGATACAAAAGAAAGCATACCCATGGCTGCCATAGCAACGCCATACATGCCAGCTGCATAATAGGAAAGTATAATACCAACGCCCAGTATGATGCATGGCGCCATTGTAGATTTCATTCCAAGCGCCAAACCTTGAGTTATGGTAAGCGCTGGTCCTTCAATGGACGTCTGCGCCAAGCGGCGGGTAGGGGCAAACTCCGCGGAGGTGTAATACTCTGCCACCATGCCTATCGTTACGCCCGAAACTACGCCAATAGTAGCGGCTATCCAAGGGGAAACAAAGCCTGCGCCAAAGCCAAGCGTAGCTTTAAGCAAGGCGGCGTCTTGATTGCCAAACATTACCCAAGATACAATAAAGCCCGCAAGTATGGTAACGCCCGCTGCCACATAGGTGGAGGCGTTAAGGTCCTTGTGCGGATCATCGGACAGCTTAGCGCGCATAAGCAGCGAGGCTATGCCAACCACGCAGGCAATAAGACCTATGGCAACGAAAATTATAGGGAAATTAATCAGCTGGTTGAGGAGTTCAGTAGTCATACCTGTACCCTCAGCCACAGATTTTGAGAACATATGGTAAGCCAGTATTATACCTGATGAAACAGCGCCAACATAGCTTTCCAACAGGTCTGAGCCAAGCCCTGCTACATCGCCCACATTGTCGCCCACATTGTCGGCGATAGTGGCGGGGTTTCGCGGGTCATCCTCGGGTATATGGGCTTCCGTTTTTCCAACTAGGTCGGCGCCCATGTCCGCGGCCTTAGTGTATATACCTCCGCCCACGCGGTTGAACATGGCTACCATTGAGCAGCCCAGCGCGTAGCCGGACAGAGTCATAGTAAAGGGATTTATTGCAAGCCCTATCAGGTTGATGTATGAAGCCTCGGTTTCAGCCGCCTGCCCCATACGGATACCGAAAACATAGTAGACGATAAACAGCCCCAGCAGCGCAAAACCACCAACTGATAGCCCCATAACCGAACTGCCTCTAAAGGCAACCTTTACGGTTTCTCCTATGTTGCGGGTTTCAAGCGCGCGATTGGTTACACGCACATTAGCGTAGGTTGCAGCCTTCATGCCCACAAGCCCTGCCAAACCCGACATTATTGAGCCTATGATGAGCGCTACCGCGGCATGCCAAGTAGTAAGCACCGACAGCACCGCGGCAACTACAATTACAGTAAGATAGAGGATTTTATATTCATAATGAATAAAGGCGTTAGCGCCCACGCGGATAGCGGCGGCGATCTCGCTCATCTCCTCGCTACCCTCGCTCATGCGCTTCATTGTAAAGTAGTTGAACGCAGCGAAACACAAGGCAAGGATAGAAGCAAAAAGAACCAATAGAATAATCAGACTCATAATACTTCCTTTCATAGATTGAGCTGATACTAAGTTGCCTTTAACCCAGCGTTTTCTTGTGCGTCTTTTCCGCTTTGGCTTTGCCTTGTTAAGGCACCATAGTGTTCACTAGCCTGCTTCACGAAGCTTTAACAAAGCGAAAAAACCGCCACAATAAAATTGCTGTTATAAAAGTAACTAAGTATGAAAGATAGGTTTTGCTATCAAATTACAAAACCAGTCTAGCATGTAGCAGCTACGACAAGTCAGAGAAGTATTTCTGTTTGGTTCATGCATATTAATGCAAATTTACAGATCTCAGCCAAGCCCATGAGGATGGCAGCTACTAATAGAAAAAATTTCCCCATTAGTCCCGCATGTTAGCATAAATTGTACATGAAATCAATGTGTAAAAACCCTTGAAAAACCAAGAATATTAATCAATTTTTGCGAATTTTCAACCTAATGCGGATTGCATATATAATGCAAAAATATTTTTAAAAATTCTTGTAGTGCAATTTATTTAAAGTATGGAATATGCGATTTTGTTTTATTATTTTCCAAACTATAAAAATTAAGTTTATACTAGTCTCAGTTTAAAGCAGCGTATAGATTGCAGCGAGTTTTTTAATTTGGCAAAGCTTGGCGAAGGAAACATAGCGGTGCTATATTGACTGAGCAAAGCAAAGACAAATCGGAAAAGGCGCGCAAGATAAAGCTGATTTAGGCTGAGATTAGTATTATTTGCCTATACAGTCGTATTTTCTATATCTTTCACATCAACGCTTATAAATTCCCCTGTCCTTATTGCATATAAGTAAGCTTCGGTAACTATTCTAGGGGTGAGCGTATTTAGAGCAACCGCGTACCAGTGCATTTGGCGGTGGTAGTTTTCGTATATGTTTTCGGTGTCGTAGTCTGTTTTATAGTCTATTAGTATTATATTATCGCCCTCTATAAAGCAGCAGTCTATTACGCCTTGAAGCAGCGCGCCGGAATCCAGCAGCAGAGAAAAAGGCAGCTCCCTATACACCTTGTCAGCTTTTAGAAGCCTTGCGCCTATATCGCTTGTGAAAAAACCCTTGATTGCGTTTATATCTATGCTTTCAGATTCTATAGGCTGTAATATTCCTATAGATGTAAGGCGTTTTAGTTCTTCATTAAGCACTAAATATAAATTTTTACCTTTAGAAAAATCCCCAATTTCTTTTGTATCTATATTTTCGGCATTTTGCAATAAATCAATAAAGCTAAGATGTTCAGGCTCATTATTTAGTTCTTTATTTTCCTTATTTATATTTGAAATCGGTTCCTCGCTTAGCTCCTTATTTAGCCCTTTACTTTTCTCATCACTTTGTACGGTAAATAATTCATATGCGGAATTTATTTTTTGCAAATCCACCTGCGAAAGGTATTTATGCACAGCCTGTCCTTTTTCTACTGCGCTAAGCCCGCTGCTTTTTTTCCCCATGCGCTTATATATATTCGCGCTTATGGGTATGCGTTTTGTTTTAGCGGTTTCGTCCTCATTATCGTCTATATTCCATTTTTCGCGCTTAATGAGAGAAGTAACAGAAATCTTCTGCTGCCATGTGCTGGCTTCAAAGCGCCTGAAGCGGTTGATTATTTCATCGCTCGGGGGGTGTATTTCTGGCAGGCGCAGCTTGCGGGTTTTAGCGCTATATGTGGGTATATCCGCTTCGTTATGCCAATATATATTCCATACAGCGCCCTCTTCCCCTATGTACTTAGTATCACTCATGTCTTTAAGAGCGGGGTAAAGGGAATTGCCAACCCAGTCAAGCATACTTTTTGCGCTGACCGCGGCAAAATCTCCCTTAGGGTAGTACCATCTTTGCATTGCGCTTTTAATGCTGGGGACACAGCTTACAAGGAACAGCTTGTTTTTTGCCCTAGTCATAGCTACATATAATAGCCTAGCTTCTTCGCTCCTAACTTCCCTTTCCTCTTTTAAGCCTGTAGCTTTATCTAAGAATGTGCGCCTTATTGTGGAGCGTTCATAATCTATATAGGGTATGCTTATGCCCCCTTCAAGGCTTATGCGAAGCTTATCGCTATCGCTAAATCTAAACCTGTGGGATAAATCCGCAACTATTACTATGGGAAATTCTAGTCCCTTTGATTTATGTATAGTCATAATCCTAACAGCATCGTCCGCTTCTGTTAGCGATACCGCAGAATCCTTGGATGTTCTCCTTGCCCTGTTTACATCGTCCAGAAAGCTTTGAATTGTGAAGCTGCGGTTTTCTTCCCTAGCCTTTTCGCAGAGTAACCTTAAATTTGCTCGCCTTTGTTCCCCGCCCGGCAGCATGCCGCAGCGGGCGTATATGTTGGAATCCTCAAGTAGTGTCCATAAAAAGTTTTCTAGGCTCATGCCCTTTGATAGCAATTTCCATTCATCAAGTTTTTCAATTGTAGCTTTTATTTTAGGGTTGTCCTGCTGGCTAAAAAAGCACTCGTAAAAGGGTATACTGTTGTTTTCCGCCCTTATGCGGATATCCGCAAGTTCTTCCGGAGAATAATCAAAGCAGGGGCAGCTTAGTACGGATAGCAGTGGCACATCTTGAAATGGGTTATCAAGAACAGAGAGTATGTTTATTACATCCATAATCTCTTGGCTTTCGTAGTACTGCGAATCCGAATCGTTATATACTGCAATGCCCGCGTTTTCAAGCGCGCGCTTTATATAATCCGCCTTGCCTGAGGCTGTGCGCAGCAGTATTACAATATCTTTCTTTTTTATATTTCTATCAAAGCCGTATAGAGGCTTGCCGACTATATCCGATATTTTTTTGGCTATGAGGGCGGCTTCAAGCTCTATGGCTTTTCTGTATGTGGTGTCTACAATATTGCTGTCGTCCTCATCGCTATCTTTTGCTCTTAGTATTAAATTTACTTCTATGCTGTTTGCATCAACTTTTTCAGGTTCTTTATTTTTAGGCGGTATAAGGCGGGCTTTGTTATCATAATCAAGCTCCGTAACCCTTCTGCGCATGGTGCTGGAAAAAACTTCATTTACAGCGTCTAATATATTTTTAGAAGACCTGAAATTGGTTTGCAGGGGTATTAATCTGCTGTCCGCATTTTCGTGTTCATCAAAGCTGTCATACTTTTCAAGAAATAGCCCGGGGTCTGCAAGGCGGAACCTGTATATGCTCTGCCGTACATCGCCCACCATAAAAAGGCGGTTGTCTATATGTATGCTTTTTATAATCTCTTCCTGTATGCGGGATATATCCTGATACTCATCTACGAATATCGCCTTAAACTTGCCTGATACATTTTTCCTAACATAGTCATCCCTTAGCGCCTTTAGGGCTAAATGCTCAAGGTCATTAAAATCAAGCAGCTGTCTGCGGCGCTTGTGCTCTATATATATATCGTGCATGTCCTTTGTAAGCTGCGCAAGCGCGCGCTTCGCGGGTACGGTTTTAGCTATTATTTCAGTAAAGAATGTAAGTTCTTTTTCACCGTTAGGCAGATATTCGCTTGCGTTTTTTACGCATTTTTTAAGCTCATCACGAAGCGCCTTAAAGCGCTCCTGCTTTTCTATGCTCTCTTCGGGCGGGGTTTTTTTACTGCTTAGCCTTGAGAACTGTATTTTATTAAAATCCCTTATATATATGCCATTTTCAATTTCTGCTATAAGGTATTTAACTAATTCTATATCCTGCTTAGCCGTTTCAAGGTATCTAAGGGGACCGTTTTCTTCAAGCGCTATACTTTCGCACATGTGGGCTAGCTGCAAGGCGCCTTCAAGCTGTATCATAGCTTCATCAAGCATGAGCGCAAATAAGGGGTTTTCAAGAAGGCTTTTTTCATCGCTGCAATAATTAAGGCTTTCTTCAAGCCAATCCCAATGGTCTGGAATTGCCATAAGGAAGTAGTACAGCTTGTTCATCATGCCTGTTATTTCTTCTTCCTCAAAACTGCGTATAAGCTGAAGGCTGCCATCGTCCTGCCTGTCGTAAAGCAAATCAAGCGCTTCATCTATGGCTCTTTCCTTAAGCGCTGTAAGCTGAGCGCCGCTGCCTATTTTAGATTGCGGGTCTATGCCGACCTCAACGAAGTTTTCGCGTATGGTATCGTAGCAAAAAGTATGTATGGTGCTTATCTTGGCCCTGCCAAGCCGCTGATACTGCTTTGCCATGTGGCGATTATCGGCGGCGCGCTTAAGCAGCTCATCCGCAAGCCTCTGGCGCATTTCTCCCGCTGCGGCACGGGTAAAAGTGATTACAAGCATTTCATCGATTGCAGCGCCGTCCTCAATAAAGCGAAGGGCTTTTTCTATCATTACGCTTGTTTTGCCTGAGCCCGCCGCTGCTGATACGAGTATTTCAGCGTTCGTCGCCTGTATTGCGCTAAGCTGTTCATCTGTCCACTGCCGCATATATACCTCCTACATACTATGTTGCCTTTAACCAGGCGTTTTCTTGTGCGTCTTTCCCAATTTGGCGTTGTCTTGCTCAGTCAACATAGGTTTCAGCAGCCTGCTTCACAATACTTAGCCAAACCGAAAAAACCGCTACAATAAAATCGCCTTTCTAAAAGCAACATAGTATTAGTGATATTATAACATAGGCGGGGAATGTGGCAAAATGTTTCACGTGAAACAACCGGTATTAAGCAGGTAATTGCTATGCTTAACATATATTTTCAATAAAAGTCAGCTAAGCTTATACCGCTTTACTTATTTAATTATATGCAAAACTAATTGTTTCACGTGAAACAATTTGCTTTTAGAACAGCGATTTTATTGCAGCAGTTTTTTCGGTTTGGTAAAGCTTTGTGAATCAGCATAGCATAAAGCAAACACATTTTCGGCAATGCGGATATGTTGTGTAAAAGCTGCTTTTGTGGATTTTTATGTCTGTTGAAAGTGAAAAATACTAGGGGCAGATAGCTCCATGCACGCCACTAAAAACAACAAATCATGAGGAGAAACCGACGCAGACCATCTGTGGACAAGTTTACCAATCCGCGGATTATTAGAAAAGTTATAAACAGTACCAACAGTTTATCCACAGAAATAGGACATATATTGACATTTTCCCGGAAAACAGGGGGAGCTTTGTAACAATTGCGCAGGCTATACGCGAACGGCAAAAAGAAAAAGTTTTGGGAATATTAAGGGTAAAAAAACCATAAAACGAACACAGGGGAATAAATGTTTCACGTGAAACATTTTAAGCGGGTGTAAAAACCGACCGCTTTGAATGTAAGCAAAAGAACTCCGCAGCGTGTTTGGGCTAAAGTAGAAATTTATCACGCAAAACATATGTTCAGGGCGTTCCTCTATATAAAAAACCAAGAGAATAAGCCAAAATATGTATAAAATATGTTTTTAATGTAAATCCGCTTAAAATATTTTTTCTTTTGTTTATAATGT